>LNQR01000089.1 GCA_001541255.1 Candidatus Magnetominusculus xianensis | reverse complement strand
AGAAGCTTGTGAAATATCGTATGAGATATATTCTTACGGCAAAGGATAATGACCACAAACTCCTGGTAGAATGGGTCAGAGGCAATTAGGTGAGGTTAGCTCCTAACGGACACTAAGGGTGTTGTCCACGAATATGATTTGAACAGCTTTTCGTCAGGAACATCCGTTAGAGACAACTCCGGCGTGCGCCCTGTATTGGGGTTGAACTCACGCCGGAGATTTGCTGCCTTTATTTTGTCGGCCTATCTGATATAGGCCTCTGTGACGTATCTTCTCATCATCCTGTGGGTGTTGAAGTAGTAGGCGTTTTTGCCTATCGTGTTTTTCATTATGAATATCCACTTCTTCTTGTCGTTGTAGTAGGTTGGGATGATCACATTCTCCAGCTTATTGTAAAGATCATCGGCATCGATTTTATTCATACTCTCGTCTGGCTCTATCTCTGTCGGGGCAGGGCCGATTGACCAGCCTGTGTATCCTTCGATATGTCCTTCTATCCACCATCCGTCAAGTACGCTGAAATTCGGAACACCGTTGTGTGTTGATTTCATTCCACTTGTGCCGGAGGCTTCCAGTGGCCGCAGCGGGTTGTTCAACCACACATCTACACCTGTTGAGAGCATCAGGCCTATGTCCATTTTATAGTTCTTGATGAAGGCCAGCTTCAGCTTCCCCTTTAGTTCCCTGGCGTAGCTAAATATATTTTGAATGAGTTTCTTTCCGCCTTCGTCCTTTGGATGAGCCTTGCCGGCAAAGACAAACTGTACTCTGCCGCCCGCTATTTTCACCAGACGGTCGATGTCTGTAAACAACAGGTTTGCACGCTTGTAGGTTGCAAATCTTCTGGCAAAACCTATTGTAAGCGTGTTTACGTCCATGTCGGCATTGCAGTGGGTGTTTACATAGTTTATTAAATCAGTTTTAGCGTCCTGATGGGCATTCCAGATAGCCTCGTCAGGTACTGTCTCTACTCGCACAAATATTTCCGGCTCATTTGCCCAGCCCGGAATGTACTTGTCATACAGTCGCTTAAAATGCTCGTTTGTCCATGTATAGGAGTGGACGCCATTGGTGATGGCGTTGATTCTGTAGCCTGGGAACATGTTCTGAGATACCTCGCCGTGTTTTTTGGCCACACCGTTCACATAGTTGCTCAGATTCAGGGCAAGCAGCGTCATGTTTAGATGTTCGTCACCGGCAAGCCAGCGGATTACCTTCTCAGGGAAGTACTCGCCCAGTACCCTGTGGTATATATCATATGTAAATTTATCATGCCCCGCTTCAACTGGTGTATGTGTTGTGAAAACACATAACTCTTTTACGGAATCGAAATCCCAGATTAAAGACTCGTCCCACACGGACTCAATGTCCTTTTTGCGCTCATGCAGCAGCTCTAATGTCAGAAACGACGCGTGCCCCTCGTTCATGTGATATTTTTTAACGGTAAAGCCGAGTTCCTTAAGCATTCTCACGCCGGCTATCCCAAGTATAGACTCCTGCTTGATCCTGTATAAGTTATCGCCGCCGTAGAGATGATGTGTCAGTTCCCTGTCTTCAGCGCTGTTTTCTGGTATGTCTGTATCCAAAAAGAACACGGGCAGTGAGCCGCCTCTCAGACTTTCCACAATATATGTCCATGCCGCAACATAAACCGTGCGTCCCTCTAGCCTGATGCTGACCTTAGCCGGGGCCAGAGTCATATATCTTGCCGGGTCCCAGATTACGTCCTTTGACAGCTGATAGCCGGTCTCGTCGAAATCCTGCGTAAAATACCCCTTTCTGTGCATAAGGGTGACAGCGACAAACGGCAAATTCAGGTCGGCAGCCGATTTAATCGTATCTCCGGCTAAAATCCCAAGACCTCCGCTATAGGTGGGGATGTCGTCCTTCAATCCTATTTCCATAGAAAAATATGCGATCTTTGGTTCGTCCAGATACTTGCTCAAAAATGACATTGCTCCTCCTCAGAAGTATTTTATTATAGTAATCAGTATTTAGCACTATATAGCAATCTGAAATCATACTAAAATTGCTTAACAAATAACAAGTATCTGTCATGCACAGCCCAGGGCAACGTCAAAGTTATTTTATGAGTCGGGCATTAGGGGGTAGCGGGTGACGGAATGGGACGAGGGATGATGAACCCAGCATAAATAGTTGGCAAGAAGGTGATTTTGAAGGTTAAACGGAATGATTCGCATCTTCCATAATGAAGAACTTTTAGTGACTTATCTTATTCCATAAGGTAAGGGACAGATGATGTCATATCCCTGGATTTGTGAAGCCCTTAGGAAAGACATGGATCAAATGAAGAGAAAGTACAGAGTTCCGTATGGTAAGGGCAAAGCGACGATAGGTATTTTAAAACATGGGCTGTAATACGAAGTTCAGAAACGACCATTGTCGGTCTATGCCTGCTGTGGCAGGAGCTGTCTATGTCTGAGCTTATAATGGAGCGTATTACGGATAATCTAATGATTTTAGACGAGTCAAGAAGGAATAATGAGTCATGTCTGACTTTCCTTGATCGACTGCTTGAAGAGGAGGTTAATGCGAGCGTAGGGTAAGGACTTCTCTGAAGATAGCTGGATTGCCGTTTGAGAAGACAATAGACGAATATGATTTTAATTTTCACGAGAGCTTAGATAAGCGTATGGTGATGGAGTTGTTCTACCTTGAGTTTGTTGGGTGCGGGGAAGATGAGCACTCAAGCTCAGGAAAAAGCAACCGTGTTGTCAATAGGCAAATAAATCTAACATGCTGAATAGTCTTCGTTCCATGGTGTGTTATTTGTTACGATGACATTGATAATTGTTAAGAGCTTGCGCATACATGCATAATTGCAGATTTCTTCGATTTGCCAGCTCCGCATAGCCGACTATCCTTATATTGTGGAATTAAAATTCATCGCCGTTAGGGTACTCATGAACAGTACCGACCTTACATTGGCTCTTCCGCCATGGACAGTTCTTAAACCTGCCACTATCCCTGTTAAATGGCGCTACACCGGCTAATGCCGCTATCTCTCTGCGGTTAAGCTCTCCTAACTCTGGTAAAGACGATATTAAGGTCATAGACATTACCTCACCAACACCAGGTATACTTTGGATTAATTCATCTTTTTCTTTCATTAAAGGTGTCTCTTTCATCATCTTATCAATATCTTTGTTTATTTCTGGCTCTCTAACCAGGGTCTTTCATATTCTGAAGAATAACTTTATTAGAATTATGGAGGCGCTGTTTCTCAGATGACATTATTTCAACAATCTGCTTCCTTCCTATGGCCGATAGCACCTGAAGTTGCTCCTCCTTTAGAGGCCTTATCTCAGGTTTTACTGCTTCACCGAAAAGAGCAACTACTTTTGCATCTATTCAGTCTGTTTTAGCCAGTATCCCCTTAGAGTGTGCAAAATCCCTTTACGTGTAAATTAGTGGCTACTTATAGTTGCGTTTTGCTCTAACTCCTCTTCACATAGGGTTTTTAACAGCTTTTCGTCAGGAACATTCGTTGAAAACTACGAGATAATACTTGAGGAGTTGGAGGAATTAAAATGTATCCGGACATATGACGTGGCAAAGTCTTCAGGGGATGAAGCAATACCGTTCGAGCAGGCGATTAAGGATAATGAAGCGAACTCGCGATATTCCATTTAAAAATATCTTAAGATGTCCCAGATTTTTTTAAATACGGCAATTTACCTTTCTTAAGATAACCTTTATATTTCGGTATTTCTATCTCTACATCATCACGATCTTCTTTAGGTCTCAGGCAGGAATAATAGAATACATTGTCAAACAATTCAGCAGATATTTTTTATAATCTTCCATTTTATCATGTACGATACAATCGATTTCCTCGTTCTCTATATTATAAATAAAAGGTAAGTCAGCCGGTAAAACCTTCGTTACCTCTTTGTCTTTAAAATATTTCTTTACGACCTTTCCTAACATAACCATCAATTCACCTCTGAACTTGCGTAATTCTTCCCCAAACTCAGAAACTAATGCAAGCTTTGGTTTTATGGCTGTTATAAGCCTTGCAGTGCCAAGAAGCCCAAGATGGTTTGGATAGAAAACCTCTCCTTTCTCTTTTATATCCTTATATGATTTTGTCATCTCTTCAGACCTTATTGAACCGATATGGGCAACTAAAAGATTTATATCCTTTCCATCGATTGCTTTCTGATAAGATACATGTATTTCATCCTTGCTTGCATCAACACGGTCTTTACCAATTTTGGGGAAAAGCCCCGTATCTGATGTGAAAATAATGTTTTTCAGGCCATTTTTAGTATCAAATTTGAGGTGCAACCCTACGCCGTATTTCTTTGTTATCACCTCGTCGTGATATGTTGGTATCGCTGTCATAGTAATCCCATCGACGTCATATGTATTGCCCGCTGTTATTGGAAACACATCATTTATGTAATCGCAGTCTCTCAAATTCAGAACTCCAGAAAACTTCATAAAACTTCCGGTGTTCATGTATAAATCTATAGATTTATGTTTCAGGTGATTTTTATTATTATACTGATATATCAATGTCATTATTGATTCAAAGTCAATTGTGTGGTCATTATGAGCGTGGGTAAGAATGACATTGTCAATGTCAGTTACTCTTCCGCCTGCTTTGTAAAAATTCTCAATAAAGTTATATCCTGGGTCAATAACTGTCCCTTTTCCTTTATAGTAAATAAAATAACCACCGCCTATACTTCTCTCTTCATCGCCTGCAGGGATAATAGGGGTATAGGAGTTCCACTTTCTTAATGTTAACAGCATTGGAAAATCCTGTATAATACATGATTCAGAATAAATAAATTTATTATTATTTGCATTGAATTCATTCATTAGTGTTTCGAAATCAACTATTATAGGTTTAAAATCTTCCCTTACCTTTTCAATAAGTAACTCCAATTCACTCCCTTCAATTTTTTCAGCCTTTACCCCCTCGCTTTCTTCAATAGTTTTGACAACTCTATCAAAATCATACTTCAGTTCATCACATATATATCGTAATCTTTTAGTCGTATAATAATCACCAGCTGGCGCTTTTTTATAAGCTTCCTTAATTAATTCGAAGGCCTCATCAACCTTGCCCTGATTTGATAATAATACCCCCTTTTCCCTCAAGGCATTGTAATCATCGGGTTTTATCTTCAGGGCCTCATTAAAAAAACTAATAGCCTCTTCTTGGTTCCCCTGAATCGCTAAACATACCCCCAGGTTTTTGATAAGAAAAAAATCATCCCGCCTTGTTTCGATTGCCTTTCTGAAAGATTCTTCTTGTAATTTACGGTCTTTCTCTTTGTATCCAGCGATTTCTCCTTCAAAAAATAAACGGTACGCCTCGACATCCTTTGATTTCTCCAATGCTTCTTTTAATAATGCCTCACCTTCACTGTCCTTTCCTATCCCATAGAGGTCATCAATTTGATAACTTAACCGGCGAAGTTCTTCTATTTTTTCTTCAAGTTCCATTTAGCCTCCATTAATGACTTGCTTATATTTCATATTATTAAGTCTCTAACAACATACGGCATCATAATATATATATATTAATTGTCAATGTTTATTTTTATTATTTGGCGATTTATTTTTATTGTTTAGCGATGTTACATATAGGTAACATCTAATATGATTGACATCATTTCAATGCGCTTATAAATTACAGTGTTTTCAATAGGTTAGCTAATATAATCATTAGTAATAGCATGATGATGCTATAGATTGAGTGGGATATTATAGTAACAGAACGATTTTGACAAGGTGTTATGACGCTGTCTGCTGCTGGAAATGACAGAAAAAAGAAATTCGCTGTGCGTTTGCTATGCAGGACACTTCCCCACCCCTCCTTTTTTTTTGCGGTTTTACCTGGGGGTGGGGAGCTCGGCTTATGCTTGTTTTGACCTGTAGTCCTCTATGGCCTTTCTCAGGGCGTCTGCCCCAAGGTTTGAGCAGTGCATCTTCTGCGGCGGCATCCCGTCTAATGCGTCCGCCACTGATTCCTTTGTTATCGCAAGGGCCTCTGTCAGCGTCTTGCCTTTTGCCATCTCCGTTATCATGCTTGATACCGCTATAGCAGCCCCGCAGCCAAAGGTCTGAAACTTCGCCTCTGTTATCACATCGTTTTCTACCTTGATAAACAACTTCATAGCGTCGCCGCATGTCGGATTGCCTTCCATGCCTACGCCGTCTGCATCTGGTATTTCCCCTACGTTTCTTGGATTTGTGAAATGGTCCATTAGTTTTGCGCTATACATTTATGCACCCTCCTTGCTGCCGCCCTCTTCAGCCCCAAGAGCTCCCCAGCCCTCTTTGGCAAACGGCGACATGTCTCTTAGCCGCTTCACTATCTGTGGAAACTCCTCTACGCAGCAGTCAACTGCCTCTGTCGTATTCCCTATCCCAAGACTGAACACTATAGAGCCGTGCGCCATTGAGGTAGGCACTCCCATTGACACCAGCACCGGCGACGCCTTAAGCGCCTTCGACGTACACGCCGAACCACTGGCCGCATATATCCCCTTGGCAAGCAGCAACAACAGCATCCCCTCGCCCTCTATATACTCCACGACAAAGCTGGCCAGCCCCGGAAGCCTCTGCTGAGGATGCCCCGTTGGATGTACCTTTTCTATCTTTAATATCCCCTCAGTCAGCCTGTCCCTTAACTGCCGTACATGGGCCATACGAGCGGGAAGGTCTTCCGCTGCCAATTCAGCAGCCTTTCCCATGCCGACAATTGCCGGTACGTTTTCTGTCCCAGCGCGTCTGCCTCCTTCCTGTATGCCGCCGTATATGAGCGGCAGGATGCGCTGCCCCGTCTTTAGATACATTGCCGCCGCTCCCTTCGGGCCATAAAACTGGTGTGCTGACAGACTCAACGCATCTACCCCCAAGTCCTTTACATCTACGGGGATATTTCCCACCGTGGCCACCGCGTCCGTGTGAAAACCTATCTTGTGTTCCTTTGCGATGGCGGCTATCTCTTTAATCGGCTCAATGGTGCCAACCTCAGAGCTTGCGTGAATTATTGAAATCACCGTGGTCTCTTTCGTTATTGACTTTTTTACCGCATCAGGGTCTACCATCCCGTTGTTATCAACTGGCACATATGTAACAACAAAACCCTGTTTTTCGAGTGAACGGGCGGTGTTCATCACAGAATGATGCTCCGCCTTTGATATAATCAGATGCTTGCCGTCGCCTTGCCGCGCAAGGGCCATCCCCTTGATTGCAAAGTTATTGCTCTCTGCCCCGGACGAGGTAAATATTATCTCCGAGGGTTTAGCGTTTATCAGCTTTGCAACCTGCTCTCTGGCCGTGTCTATCGCCTGCTTTGCGTTCATTCCCAGGTCATACATGCTCATCGGATTGCCGTACTGCTCTTTGAAATACGGCACCATAGCGTCAAACACCTCCGGTAACATCGGATTTGACGCTATGTGGTCAAAGTATTTAACGCTCATTGTGTGTTCCCCCTTTTCTGATGTATATTTTATAGTAATCATCCTCTTCATCTATCCCAAGAAAGTCATTTCCAGTCTTTGTACACCATGCCGGAATGTCCTCAAGCGCGCCGTCATAATCGGTGAGCAGCTCAAGCACCTGACCATCTTCGAGTTCTTTCATGTGCTCCTCAAGTTTCAACAAGTGCATAGGGCACATCATATATACTATATCGCTTGTAACATCCGCCTTCACGTTTTCGACGAATTTCAGCGGCACACCGCCTCCTCAACAACCCCATGCTGCAAAACCGGGTTGAAATGCCTGCCTTCGAGAAGGTCCTGAAGGGTTATCGTAGTCAGGAAATCCTCTATTTGTCTTCCCAGCGCCTTCCACAGGTGTTGGATTACGCAGTGGTCAGCCTTAACGCACCCCCCTGTGTTTTCTTCCTGCGTTACACACGCGGTAATAGAAATCGGGCCTTCGAGTACCATTAGTATCTCCTCGATAGAGATTTCCTCCGGCGCTGCCTTAAGCATATAGCCTCCGCCCGGGCCTTTTACGCTTCGTATCAGGCCGGCCTTTCTGAGTTTTCCCAGTATCTGCTCTAAAAACGCTACAGATACGTCCTGTTTTTCTGATATAACCTTTATCGTCACCGGAGTTTCCGGGTAGCCGCGGGCTATCTCATACATGGCCCTTACACCGTACTGACATCTGGTCGATAGTCTCAACATGATTCTATTTTATAATAGTGTACTAATATTGTCAAGTATTATTTGCAGTGTTTTTTGACGTGTATATAGTTTAATAAATATTGTATATTAGTCCGGTGTAGATATTATAAGTAAGGAGGCTATACTTTGAGTAAGCCATTTTCGATAGGAGTGGATTTGGGCGGAACGAACCTTCGCGTGGCCGTTGTCTCAAGAGAGGGGGAAATAGTTGACAGGATAACGGTATCATCTACCGGCAACGTCATAGAGAGCCTGATAGGGGCGATAGAGCGGTTGTTTTCGGACAAGATTAACGGGATAGGGCTGGCCGTTGCTGGTCTTACAGATGGAAAAAAGATATTATCTTCCCCGAATCTGCCCATATTAAAAGAAATAGACTTTGTCGGTATGCTGCAAAGCAGGTTTAACACGCCGGTGTACTTGGGCAATGACGCCTCTGTGGCCGCACTTGGCGAGAGCATCTCAGGGGCGGGGAAGGATATGAATACGTTTGTGATGTTAACGCTGGGCACGGGCATTGGCGGCGGGGTCGTTTATAACCGGAGATTACTGAACATAGCGGGGGAGTTGGGGCATGTGATAGTTGAGCCGGGGGGCAGGCTCTGCGGCTGCGGAGGCAAGGGATGTCTTGAGGCGTATGCCTCTGCAAGGGCAATGTCCACTGTTGCTATGGAGGCAATTGAACTCAAAAGAGATACGATGATGACACAATACGGCAGCCGCGATATAATGCCAGCAGATATTTACAAATACGCGTTAGAAGGCGATCCACTGGCAATAGAAATCTTCAAGACCGCTGGGTTTTACTTAGGGATAGGCATAGCAAACTACATAAACATATTCGGCCCGGATGCGATAATCCTGATGGGGGGGCTGATAGGGGCATGGGATATATACGTAAAGAAGGCTATAAAGACAGCCGCAACGGCAGCATTTAAGGAGTTATACGCAAAAACGGCAATAATACCATCGAAGCTGGGCGGAGATGCCGGAATTATAGGTGCGGCAGAGCTGACGTACTGTTGAGCGTTAAATAGATAGGGCTTGTATAACCTTATCATCCTTCTGCAAGCTCAGAATGTCTGATACTAAGTTGCAGACAAATGTGTATAATGTTATAGAAACATCTTAACCGCCTCAAACGGTCGCGGTCCATAGTTTGCGACCATCATTGTTCTTGACAATAACTGCTTCAGCCGGTAAGATATGAGATATGAACAGACGAAAATTGCTTAAAGAAATCATTGGTAATTCTAAGAATATAAGATTCTCAGATATGGTAAATCTTGTTAGAGGTTTCGGTTTTGTGCTATCAAGAACTGAAGGCAGCCACCACATATTCGTCTGTCCTGATATTCCTGAACTCGTGAACCTTCAGAATGTCAAAGGCCAAGCAAAACCGTATCAAATACGCCAGTTCCTGAAACTGGTTGAAAAACATAACCTTAAACTGGAGGATGAGTAATGCGTGATTATCATATAAATATTTTCTATTCGGAGGATGACAACGGATACATCGCCGATATTCCCGACCTTGAGGCATGTTCCGCATTTGGCGAGACACCTGTTGAGGCATTGCATGAAGTTCAACAGGCCAAAAAACTATGGCTTGAGGCTGCACAGGCAGCGGGAAAGCCTATCCCATCGCCAGAATATAAGCCGATTATCTATCAGGCGGCGTCAGCTTGAACATGAAAGATAAGGATAATAGGTCAGCGCTCACTAAGGTGACGTGGCAGACAGCGCCGGGAAATCCTATTTTGAACGTGCGTGTCATATTAACGCCAGTACAGCGTTATCATTATGTCATTGCAAGACTTGACTCCATCCTTGCTTGATAGCACATGAAAACTAGACAGAAGAATCCTTTTTGTCTAGTTGCAAAAATACTTGATGTTGATTATAATGTATATAGTTCGCTGAGAATACTTATTCTCAGAATTAAAATCATGACTAGGTAGAAAATGGAATTAGAAGACGACTCAAGTGAAAGTGTAGCTCAACCCGATGGCCTAGATATAATAAACCTTCAGCGGTTATTACAAATTTCATCGTAGTGATGCTTGTGACTGGTTTTGAGGCATACTGTAAAAAGCGATTTATAGAGTTGGAAAATGAAGGGAAAATGGTAAATATTGATAAGCTCTTTTCAACTTGTAATATTGATAATGAAGAGGCTGAAACAATTAGAACAGAAGCTCGTGCTGAAGGTATTACACCGCTTAAAAAGCTTATCAAAAAAGGAAAAATTAACTTCCAAAGCTACGAAAGATGTAAAAAAGCTTACAATAAAGGTTATAACATAGTATTTGGTAACACCTTAAACGTAAGCAATATTTTATTGGAGCAGATTAAAACTAACATAATTTATAGACATAAAATAGTACATATTTCCCCTCTAAATCATATCGTAGATCATAATACAGTGCCTCCTGTGTTTGCTAATAAAGACTATGCCAGAAGAGCTATATCTGCGTTTGAAACGTTTATTGACAGTCTGAACAAAGCTACCTTAAAGTTACCTTAATTAATATTCGACATGGATAGACAACAAAGGCTATATTTATTTAGATATTTTCGTTAACCGTCACAATAGGCAAAATGTATCATTTTGTCTATGTTTACTCCGATGACCGCCTGTAAGCCCGCATGTTTATTGAGGGCGGGCAAGGCCAATATAGACAAAACGATGGAGCATACGCCTGCATTTTAGCAGGAACAGTAGGAATCATTCTGAGCCTGTCGAAGGATGACTGCTACTGTCATGGTTATTTTATTACGGGCCCTTACTGGAGCATCTTCACGGCCTTATCAAGGTTTGCCATTACAAGTTCATACAAATGGGGATAGTCATATTGCTGATAAATACTCAACGCTTCCTCGTATGCCTTAACTGCCATAGATAGGTTTTCTTCTTTGTCCCTGAGATTTGACAGGTTCCTGTAAGCAGCTCCAAGATTGTTTTGCGTTGCCGCGTACTCAAGAGGAAATTCATCGGCGGTTCTTATTTTCAGAGCCTCTGTGTATGCCTCAATCGCCAGGTCTAAGTTATACTCCCTATCACGCACTTGTGACATGTTCCTGTAGGCAAGTCCAAGACTGTTTTGAGTCCTTGCATACTCCACAGGATATTTCCCGATGGTTCTTATTTTCAGCGCTTCATTATAAGCCTCAATTGCAAGTTCCAGGTTTTTCTCCTTATCCTGCACCTGTGTCCGTACCTGTGACAGGCTAACGTATGCGTTTCCAAGATTATTCTGTGTTACCGCATATTCCACTGGATGTTCGTCTTCGGTTCGTAGTACAAGGGCCTCCTCGTATGCCCTGATTGCAAGGGTTAATTTGTCTTCTTTATCTTTTTCCCGTACCTCTGACAGGCTCTGATACGCATTGCCAAGATTATTTTGTGTCGCAGCGTGCTCCATAGGAAATTTGTCAGCGGTTCGTATTATAAGGGCCTCCAAATATGCCCTGACAGCAAGGTGCAAAATCTCCTCTTTGTCGCGTATTTGCGAAAGGACAGAATACGCGTTGCCAAGACTATTTTGAGTCGCCGCATAGTCCAAAGGATATTTTTCAATTGTTCTTATTTTCAGCGCCTCCTCATATGCAGTTATCGCGCGTCTGAGGTTGTCTTCCTTGTTATTTATTGATGACAACGTGTAATAACAAGCCCCTTCGCCATGTCTTATTCGTGCGTATAGCGGGGGGTGTTTATCCGGTGACAGGGTGTATATGACTTCCGAGTATATATCCAGCGCCTTGAATGGATTAATATCATGGATATCTTCAGCGCTTTCAATCTTAATGATTATTGCTTCTATTTCTTTATTTTTCTTAGACCGGTACTGCAAATACGATATTATAAATCCTAACAGCCCTAATACAGCTCCAATAATTGTATAGGTCTCTGTATCAGTCATCGCGCTCAACATGCTCATGTTTTCACCCATAGTAAATCTGCAAGCACACCAGTTAGCTGCGGCATGAGCATCTGCTCAGACAGCCCCCCTTTGTCCCTAGTCATATGTCTTTGGCATAAGTTATTGATTGGCATAATAAAATGATGTATTTTCATAATATTACAGACCATTACATCACCTCTGTGTCATACCATTTCCACTATAGAATAATAAACATCATACAGAGTTAAAGTCAAGAGTAAACATGTCTTGCCTAGTTCAAAAGGAACAGCATTTAAATAAGTTCGGGAATAATCCTGCACTGGTGTTTTAATAAGAGAAATGCTAACATACTAAGGTTTTAAAAAGGGGGAAGACAGCTGATAAACAACTGAGCGATGACAGATACATTTGTAATTCATAATACTGTCCTTGATGAGATATTCAGGCACGCGCTGGAGGCATATCCTGAGGAATGCTGCGGTGTTATCATTAACGGCACCGTAGATGGTGAAGAGAGACAGGTGGTGCGCCGTTTTCAGAACATTCAAAACTATCTTCACAAGGAAGACCCGCTGCGTTACCCTTTTACTGCCTCCATAGCATACACAGTTGACAGGAAAGAAGCCGACTCTGTATTTGCCTTGATAAAAGAAAACGGTCAGACCCTTGCCGCATTTTATCATTCCCATCCTGACCATCCAGCATTTTTCTCTGAGGAGGACAAGGCCGCGCAAACCGTCTTTGGCGAACCAGAGTTTCCCGAGGTTGCACAAATTGTCATATCGCTCACCAAGAGAAGCATCAGCGGCATAAACTGCTTTAAATGGAACCAGAAGGATTTCAGCGAATGTCGGCTAAAACATCATGAATAGAGTAAACATTCGCCCTCGCCCATGAAACTGGAATGCCCTTCTGCTAATAGTTCTTCACAGAAGCGAAATCAGTTATAATAAAAAAGTTGTACACACTCGCCTGAGCGTTTGTCAGACGTATATATTAATCTTACTGCCTGTACCTTCGGGATTGCTGTTTTGTTGGATTTCCTTAATCACTGTCGGTGACTGAGCTGACTGCTGGGCAATCTCAGCCATTATTTTTTTATTGTAGTCATTGACTGCCTGAACTGCGCTGCCTACACCACTAATCACGATAAAATACCTCCTGTCTGTTTGTTTTTGCGGCTGCCATGAAAAGCTGTGAGTATTTTAACCTATATAGTTGTCTTTTTCAATTGAACAGAAGTATACGTGTGTGGTGCTTGGGACTGCCCGTGACATCATCGACAGTCAAGGCATCGATGATGTCACGGGTGTATCTTGGTCAGATTTTGGCCGTGTAGTCTGCAACAAGGTCGCCTACTTCAGTTGTGCCCATTCCCATGTGCCCTGCTGCAAGATTTTTGATGTGCTTTGCGGTAACTTCCATAACGGATTTTTCTATTGTCTTACCCGCTTCTGTCTCACCAAGATGCTCAAGCATCATTGCCCCGGCACATATGGCCGCCAGCGGATTGATAACGTTTTGACCGGTATACTTCGGCGCTGAACCCCCTATTGGCTCAAACATTGATGTACCATCAGGGTTGATATTGCCCCCGGTGGCTATCCCCATCCCGCCTTGAATCATCGCCCCAAGGTCGGTTATTATATCCCCAAACATATTGTCTGTAACTATGACATCAAACCACTCGGGATTCTTGACAAACCACATCGTTGTGGCATCGACATGGGCATAGTCCGGCTTGATACCGGGGTAGTCCTTTGCCACTTCATAAAATACCCGCTCCCACAAATCAAAGGCATATGTTAGCACGTTTGTCTTGCCGGAGAGTGTGAGTTTATTACCCTTGTTGCGCCTTGCCGTATAGTCGAATGCGTATCTGATGCAGCGCTCCACGCCTTTTCTCGTGTTAATGGATTCCTGCGTAGCAACCTCGTCCTTTGTCCCTTTTTTGAGAAACCCGCCAGCTCCGGCATATAACCCCTCGGTGTTTTCTCTTACAACGACAAAGTCTATGTCCTCCGGTCCCTTGTCTTTCAGCGGACACTCAACGCCCGGGTATAGCCTTACAGGTCTGAGGTTAATATACATATCAAGCTCAAAGCGCAGCCTGAGCAGGATTCCCTTTTCGAGAATGCCGGGCTTAACGCCTGGGTGTCCGATTGCCCCCAGGAGCAGCGCCTTGTGTCTTTTCAGTTCATCTAGCGCACCTTCTGGCAGCGTCTCCCCGGTTCTTAAATACCTTGTACCGTTAAAGTCATAGTCCGTAAAGTTCAGCTTGAATCCGAATCTGGCAGCGGCAGCCTTTAACACCTTAATGCTCTCCTTTATGACCTCTGGCCCTGTGCCGTCACCGCTGATTACACCTATTTCATATGTCTTACCGCTCATCTGTTGTCCCTCCTGGCTCCAATTTACCCGCTAATCTACAATTGTAGCATTTTCACACAGTTCTGTCATAGATTCGGGTCTGGTCCCTGGACTCAGGACTTGGACGAAAGACGAAAAATGAAACCTTAATCTTCCTCTACGCCCAGTGTTTTATAGTTAGTGTCAAAAATAATCCTGACGTTGTCGTCCTTGCTCATGTACAGATACCCATATCCGTCTTTTTTGTCATATATGCAGAGACTGCAATCATAGACCTCTATGTTCAAACGGTTTATGGCCTCAATACATCTGTCATCTTTTAAAACTTTTGTGAAGAGCTTTTCAATCGTGTGGCGTTTGGAGGGAATGATAAAACGTACCCTGCTTTCTATGCTGTATATCTCGCCGTCACCAATTATGAGATGGTCGAGGATTTTAATATTTATTTGATTTGCAAAGGCCTTTACCCTGTCTGTGAGCAGAAAATCGTCCTCGCTTGGAGCTGCCCTGCCGCCCGTGTGGTTATGAACCAGGATAATTGCAGAGGTATTGTTCAGACAGGCGGTCTTAAAGACTTCTCGAAGCGTTATGGCACATATGTTCAGTGAGCCTTTTGCAAGGATTTCTTTGCCGAGAAACCTGTTTTGAGTGTCGAGGTGAATGGCAAATAGGTTTTCCCTGTCCTCTTTTGATATAAAATGCAAAATATTATATACATCATGGGCAGAGGAGATAATCTTAGTGCCGGATGCTGGCCGCCCGACACGCACAACTTTCAGGTACATGTTACACTTCCAATCGGTACGGCGCTGTGTAGTCTGCAATACATAATAACTATAACAGCGCAATTTCTATGCCATTAACATTATCCTTATATTACAAGTGGTTAAACGATTTACTATTTGACAACAAATGGTATTGCACTCCATATATATGTACTGCACTCCATACCAGGAAGTATTACTTAATTCTCTCGTAACTCATTACAGCATCATAGAGCAGACCGACAGCCTTCCTTGCAGAGTCAAACCTGATTCTATCGCGGCTGCCGTCAAAGCGGCATTCTATGACATGCTCTGTCTGACCGGGTCCCTTAAGCGATAGATATACAAGCCCCACGGGTTTATCTGGTGTGCCTCCGGTTGGCCCGGCTATCCCTGTTACTGCAAGGCCAAAGTCTGCGGCTGCTGCCTCCCTTATCCCTGCTGCCATTTCAAGCGCTGTCTGACTGCTTACTGCCCCGTAAACGGTAAGCGTCTCCGGCGATACCCCCAAGAATTTCTCCTTAAGCGCATTGCTGTAAGTTACTGCCCCGCCGCAAAATACCTGAGAACTTCCCGGCACGGAAGTTATAAATCCCGCTATCATACCACCCGTACACGACTCCGCAGTTGCTATTAATAATGACCTTGTGGCTGCGGCCTCAACAACTCCCTGCGTGAGGGTACATAGGGCTTCGATTTCGTCCTTTCCAACATCAAGCAGCATATGGGGCTCCTTAAATAGTTTTATGTTATATTGTTTTATAGCCGGGGCAGCCTTCAAAACCCTTGCAGCCACCTTTTCTCAGCTTGCAGTCCTTGTTTATGCAGACGGCCTTTTCCTCTCTGAGCTGGGGCCTCGTGTGTTTTTTTAGATGCCTGGCTGATTCTTTTTTTACCGCAGTCATTTTGTATTATAACATTCCGCCTCAAGAAGGGAACAGATATGCACCATATCGGCAGGCAGCTGGCTGGCAAACTCAAGATGCTGCCCCGTAACCGGATGTACAAATCCAAGCACGGCGGCATGGAGCATTTGTCGCGGGACTGGAAGCTTTGCGCGCGTGACACATGTCTTCAGGCCATAGGTAGTGTCTCCAAGTACTGGGTGCCCGGCTGCTGAGAAATGCACCCTTATCTGGTGTGTCCTGCCGGTAGACAGAACTGCCTCCACAAGTGACGCCCCTTTGAATGTCTTCAGTGTCTGCCAGTTCGTAACAGCCGGTTTGTACCGGTTTGATACTGTGGACATCTTCTTTCTGTCTGATTTAGAGCGTCCTATCGGCAGTGTTATCTGTCCTTGAGGCGCACTCATAGAGCCATAAATCAGGGCAAGGTATCTTCTTTTAATGCTCCGGCACTTAAACTGTTCGACGAGGCTGTAGTAGGATGTGTCATCAAGGGCTATGACAACAAGACCGGATGTGTCTTTGTCTATTCGATGGACAACGCCAGGGCGTAAAGGCCCTCCAACAGAGGCCAGGGCCGAAGTCTTCCATTTTACAGCATTCATCAGCGTACCATCCCGGTGTCCAGCACCTGGATACATGGGCATACCGGGGGGCTTGTCCACAACTATCAGATGTTTGTCCTCATAGTGTACATCGATTTGTATTGCCTGTGGTGTTAGTTCAGTGTCTTCCTGCGGTTGAAAATCCACTACTGCTATGTCTCCGGCGCGTATTTTACAGCCGTGTCTTACGGGCTGACCGTTTAGTGAGACATGGGTGTCTTTGATGAGTTTATTTATTTGAGAGCGCGTCAGAGCAGTTTTTAACGCAAGATACACATCAAGTCTCTGCCCTTTTTCATCGCTGGTTACATGAAACTCAACTGCCATAGTGTGCGTTTACTGCAGCAATAATAGTTCCTTAAGACGGCGCAATGCCTCAATTGCCGCCCCAACGCGCCTTAAAAGTTTGTGTACTATCTCGTTGCGGCTTACCCTGTTTAGCAGCGCGATGAGTTTTATCTTCGTTGTAATAACATAGTCTTCGTCTTTGGCGATATTGCAAAAGACCTCCATCGACTGTGGTCCTAATTTAAGAAACGCGGCCATAAAATCTTTATTCTTATTGGACATTGACTCAATGGCCTGCAGACACTCCAGTGTGATGTTGCTATTTAAGAGTATCCGAAGGCTGTCACGCATTTGCGGGGTTAGGTTGTCCTGCGAGAAGGAGTTAGAAGGAGGGACTTCCGGTTCAACCTGTGGCAGCGGTTCAACAGGCGGCTTATCAGGTATTTGTAGAGCCTGTTCAGCCGGTTCATCAACTTGAGGTGCTGGCTGCACGGTGGTCACGGAGATATTCTCCACAACAGGCTGCTGTGTCAGAGTTTCCTGCGGCTCAGATTTTTCTACAGGTGCTGCCACTGCCGCATCTTCTGCGGCCTTTGATTTTTTCTTTACACGTTTTTCGAGGCGTGAGCGCCCCCCTGCCATCAAATTCTTTATTTTATTTGACAACGCGATGCAACCTCCTTACCGAACTTGGAGAAGTTCTCTGAAGCCAACTGTCCTCTGGGAAAGCCAAAAACAGGGATTCCAGCTATTTGTGCCTGATTAATAGTTTCTCTCTCATATATCTTTGTCTTAAATATCCTGTTTTTGTACTCAGAGAGTTTGTTGTCTATGACCTCATTGGTCAAACGGGCTGATTTTTTGACTCTTGACAGTATGATGTGCCAACGGTCGTCGAGTTCGCCATCTCTGACGTCTTTTAGCTTGATGATAAAATCTGCAAGCCCGTCAATGGAGCGTGACGATGGTTCACAGGGGATGAGACAATAATCGGTCACCATGAGGCTGTTTTCAACCAGAGGGCCTAACGACGGGGGGCAGTCTATTATCACCAAGTCATATGTCTTGTCATTGTATACCTTTTCCATTGCTTTCATAAGTCGGCGTTCCCGCTTAAATGTATTATACAATGTCTCATTCACAAGGCTGAGCCTGATATTAGACGGGGCGACATCCAATCCCTTTATGGACGAATTGGCAACTATCGCGGCAATCTCCTCCTGATTTGCAAGGACATCGGCAATAGAGCGGTCATTATAAGCAATATCTATGCCTAGCCCGGGGGCTACATGCCCTTGCGGGTCCATGTCGATGATCAAGGTTCTAACCTTTTTCTTCGCAAAATATGTTCCCATATTGATGCAAATCGAGGTCTTTCCCGTACCACCCTTATGGTTAGCCAGACAGACTGTTACCACAAAACCCTCCTTCTCTATTATGTAGACTAATCTAACAGATGTATATAATAAGTGTCAACTCAACAATTCTCAATGATCGATCTGATTAGCGCAGTCTCTCTTTAAGATATGTATATCTGTGGCGCGGTTTGTTGTTGTTTATGGAAATGTGGAGCGCCCTCTTTGTGCCCAACAGGATTACAAGGCGCTTGCCCCGTGTGACGCCTGTGTAGAGCAGGTTTCTCTGGAGCATGATGTACTGCTGTGTGTGAACGGGCATTATTACTACGGGGTATTCGCTGCCCTGTGATTTATGTACTGTTACCGCGTAGGCAAGGGTTATCTCATCCAGGTCTGCGTAGTCATAGGGCGTGAGTCTGCCGTCATAGGTTACTGTGATTATATGGTCCTCAGTGTTAATCGACACAATTTTGCCTATATCGCCGTTGAATACATCCTTGTCGTAGTTATTTACCAACTGCATGACCTTATCGCCCACTCTGAATACCCGCCCGCCCCTGATTAGCTCTGTCCCCTTCGGATTCAGGGCATTTTGGAGTTCCGTGTTGAGGTTGACTGCGCCAAGCTGCCCCTTGTACATCGCCGTGAGGACTTGTATGTCCTTAAATGGGTCAAAGTTGAATTTCTCCGGAATCCTTTCTTTACAGAGTAAGACGATCCTCTCCACGATACTCTCTGGTTCATCCATTTCGAGGAAGTAAAAGTCCCGGTTCTGGTCCATGTCATTTACCAAAAAGGGGAACTCGCCGCTGTTTATCCTGTGTGCATTGACCACTATGAGGCTTCTCTGCGACTGCCTGAATATCTCGTTGAGCCTTACAACTGCCACAACCCCTGAGTCGATTATGTCTCTTAGTACACTTCCTGCCCCCACCGACGGCAGTTGATCTATATCGCCAACAAGGATAAGCGTACAGTGCGGCGGCAGTGCCTTCAGAAAATGATGCATCAGTATAGTGTCCACCATAGAGACCTCGTCCAGGACGACTAAGTCGGTGTCGAGATAGTTCTTGTCGTTTCTCTTAAATGCGCCGTCCTTCGGGCTGAAGTCCAGAAGGCGGTGAATGGTCCTGGCGTCATTGCCGGTTGTCTCTGCCATGCGCTTGGCGGCCCTGCCGGTTGGGGCGGCAAGGAGGACGCGCTGCCCCAGGCGCTTGTATATCTTTATTATAGAGTTTATTATTGTGGTCTTACCCGTGCCAGGGCCGCCGGTTATCACCAGCACCTTCTGATTAAATGACATCTTTACGGCTGTTATTTGATTTTCTGCAAGAGTGATAGACAGCTCCTTTTGCACCCATTGCAGGGCCTTGTCCTCATCAAAGACGTATGGCCTGGTGACTGGCGTAAGGAGCTTTTTCAGGTTGGTCGCTGCAGATGTCTCTGACGTATAGAATTTTGCCAGATATACAGCCTTTGCACCATCGACGCCTTCGATTACGATATGTTTGTTAAGTGCTGCCTCTACTATTGCGTTTAAGACTAGCTCACGTTCTATATCTAGTATCTTCATACACTCATCGGCCAGAAGCGCATCGGGATAGTATACATGTCCATCGTCGGCAAGCTGATGAAGGACATATAAGATACCGGCCTCTGCCCGCAGCGGTGAGTCCTTTGCAAAGCCAAGTTTGGCTGCTATCTTATCGGCGGTAATGAAGCCAACCCCGTAGATGTCGGTTGCCAGCTGATAGGGGTTCGTTTTTACTACTTCGATAGAGTTATGACCGTAGTGCTTAAATATCTTTATGGCATATGTGCTGCTTACGCCGTGGGACTGCAAGAAGAGCATAATCTCTTTAATTTCTCTTTGTTCTTCCCATGCGGATTTAATCATCGTGACACGTTTTTCACCAATACCATCGACCTCTTTAAGTCTTTCCACGGACTGCTCAATAATGTCGAGGGTATTTTCTGCAAATTTAGCAACGAGGCGCTTTGCCAGCACCGGGCCGATTCCTTTTATCAGGCCGGAGCCGAGGTATTTCTCTATGCCCACAACGGTGGCTGGTGTGATCGACTGGTAGGAGTTTACCTTGAACTGCTGCCCATATTTGGGGTGGTTAACCCATGCCCCGCGCAGGCGCAGTACCTCGCCGGGATTGATGGACAGGAGATTTCCGGCGATGGTTATAATACGGCCTTCGTATGACAGCCTGACGATACTGAAGGCGTTTTCTTCGTTGGCGTAGGTGATGCGTTCAACCTGCCCTTGTATCTCGACCTCCGGCTGCGGAGTTTTGCGAATATTTGACATATGCCTGCCGTTATATTATCATATTTTCAATCAGGATTGCCGTTGAAATTCATAATAGGAGTGCGATGACAATAGCTCAACTAACGAAGGCCCTCGCCACATTTGCAGGGGAGCGGGACTGGGGGCAGTTTCACAGCCCAAAAAACCTGGCGATGGCCCTGAGTGTTGAGGTGGCAGAGATAGTGGAGCTGTTTCAATGGACGAAGGAAGAGGACAGCTGCCACCTCACCCCTGAGAAACTATCAGAGTTAAAAGACGAAATCGGTGATGTAATGATATATCTGACAAATCTTGCCAGTAAATTCAACATCGACCCGCTTGAAGCAGCCGCTCAGAAGTTTGAAAAAAATAAAAAGAAATACCCTGCTGACCTCGTAAAGGGCAAATCAGCAAAATACACCGAATATGGAGGCAGTTAAATGGAGTTAATAAGTGAAAAAACAATCGGCACGGGGAAACTCCGCCTCGTAAAGGGCGATATAACGGGGCGGGCGGTTGACGCAATAGTAAACGCAGCAAACTCGCACCTCCAGCATGGCGGTGGAGTAGCGGCGGCTATTGTAAGAAAGGGCGGCAGTAGTATACAGGAGGAAAGCGACAAGGCGGGGTTTACCCCTGTGGGGACAGTGGCCGTAACACAAGCGGGAAAGCTCCCCTGCAAGGCAGTAATACACGCCGTCGGGCCACAGATGGGAGAGGGAGATGAGGATGAAAAACTAAAAAACGCAGTCGTTAATTCACTAAAAGCAGCCGCCCAAAGGGGTTTTATAAGCATCTCGATGCCTGCGATAAGTTCCGGTATTTTTTGCTTTCCAAAGGACAGATGCGCGCGAATATTAGTTGGGCAGAGTGAGCGCTTTCTCAAGGAAAACCCAGGCTCAAGTGTTAAGATTATCGAATTTTGCATCTATGACGATGCAACTCTTGAGTATTTTAAGAGGGAATTTTACAAAGAGAGCGAGAATTCGTGCAGTTGACATCTGTTATGTGTATTGTTATAGGATAACGATATATTGTGTTGTAAATATTCAATAAGGAGAAAGGTTTAATGGATATGATTGAAGATAGATATGTTGTTGAGAAAAATGGTGATGCACGGTATGAAGGAGATGACCTAAATGATGAAGATGATTTTGTTTTTATAGATTACGAGATTACAGCAGCTCCAAATGATTTTAATATAGCCACGTTGTTTTCTTTTATTGAAAAGGATATAATATCGATTCCTGGTTTTCAGAGGAATTATGTATGGGATATTAAGAGAGCTTCTAAGTTAATAGAATCTATAATAATAGGGATTCCAATACCTCAAATATTTTTATTTGAAACAGCAAGGAATAAATTTCTGGTTATAGATGGACAGCAGAGGTACATGACCATATATTATTTTATGAAAAAAAGATTTCCAAGATTCGAAAGGAGGTCTGAACTGCGTATAATTTTTGATAAATCTTGTGGCATTCCTGATGATTATTTGAATAATGATGATTATTTTCAGGATTTTAAATTGCAACTATCAGGTAAAATACCAGGCAAAATAAATAAATTTAATAAATTGAGCTATGATACAATTGATGATGGTGTAAGGACCTCGTTCGATTTAAGGACTATAAGAAATATAATAATAAAGCAGAATTCACCAAATGATAATAATTCTGCACTGTTTGAAATATTTAACAGATTAAACACTGGAGGATTAAATCTTACGCCTCAAGAAATAAGGACAAGTTTATATCATACCAGTTTTTACGATATGCTTTACAGACTCAATATTGAAAAGAACTGGAGAACATTAAACGGCCAGCAGAATCCAGATATACATATGAAAGACGTTGAAGTTTTACTGAGGGGTTTTGCAATGCTGATTAATGGAGAGAACTATAAATCTTCCATGAAAACCTTTCTTAATAGTTTTTCCATGGAGGCTAAGGGATTTGAAAAGACTAAAATTGAATATCTCGAAAAATTATATAATGAGTTTCTTAATTATTTTATAACTATAGGGGATACTGTATTTTTCGGCAAAGGAGGATGGTTTAATATATCTGTCTATGAATCAGTGTTTTATGCGTCATGCTTAGAGGCATATAGGTCTAATTCGTTCGATATAAAAAAAATAACCTTGTCCAGTATAGAACAACTTAAAAACGATAAAGAATTTTCAGATGCTACATTGGTACGTACTTCACAAAAGAGTCAAGTGCAGACAAGATTAAGAAAGGCAATCGAGATTCTCCTAAAATGACAGAAGAAATGGATCCAGTCATTGATTTCTATAAGCATATAAAAGATGTTCTAAATTCATTA
Source organism: Candidatus Magnetominusculus xianensis (assembly GCA_001541255.1). Classification (GTDB taxonomy): domain Bacteria; phylum Nitrospirota; class Thermodesulfovibrionia; order Thermodesulfovibrionales; family Magnetobacteriaceae; genus Magnetominusculus; species Magnetominusculus xianensis. The sequence goes on along the minus strand of LNQR01000089.1, from coordinate 11,940 downwards.
GATGTTTTAAGTACTTTAGGTGCTTTAGATGAACATCGGGTAGTATTGATGAAAAGTGATTTAGATAGTAATTATAAAAAAGCGTTAGTTTTAGCAGCAGCAAGCTATTATGAAGATTTGATAATGAGGATTATTACCGATCTCGTTAATAAACATACAAATAACAATGATATTGTCTATAGCTTCATAAAAAATAAGGCTATGGCGAGGCAATATCATACATATTTTAACTGGCGAGAGAAGAACACAAGGCAGTTTATAGGATTATTTGGTAGTAATTTTAGTAAAGAAATTAGAATTATAATAGATAAACGCACTGAACTACAGGAAGCAGAAAATGCCTTCATGGATATAAGTAGTACAAGAAATGTCTTAATACACGGCAATTATATTGAGAATGAAGCCGTTAAAGATAAAACTGTAGAGGAGGTGTATGTGTTATACAAGAAAGGAAGGGCATATGTAGATTTTTTAAGAAAAATATTTATAGACGAAGAAGAGTACGATGATGCGAAATTATAAAGAAATGCCCTGCCGCACTCGCGAAGGGCAAGTCCGCCTGATATACCGGTTATGAAGACAGTTAAATGCTGATGGACTAAATATATATTCCGTAGTCCCATTGTGAGATGAAATAAGTACTTGAAAAACTTCTTGAAAATACGCCAATATATACGCTATGACTAATTCATATGTTATGAAAAATGCTGGCATGTTCATACTTATTTTCATTGCCCTGAGCTCTTCAGGCGCATACGGTACCGATGCCGGGCAGATTGTTATGCAATTCAGCCAGAAAAACAATATCCTCAGATTTGTCTTTCAAAGTACGAACGACTCTCTGATAAGCTCATCGAAGGTCAATGAATCGTACAGTATCGTCAGGGTCGATTTCCAGAGTGATTTTTTATTTAATGGGACACCACTTCCAGAAGCTGTTAAGGTCATTCAGAAGGACAAAAGTATATATCTAAACATAAGAAATCTTGAAAAAATAAATGTTTCACGCTACGCAGGCCCGCCGAGGCTGGTGATAGAGGCGGTCATAACCGGTGCGCTGCCATTAAACTCCCCTGTACCGGCACAGACTAACGAGTTCGCCGGTTTGAGTATTTTATTAGACGCCGGTCATGGCGGCATCGACACAGGGATAATCTCAGGGCAGTTTAAAGAAAGCGCCCTCTCTCTGTCCGTATGTGCAGACTTAGCTAAACGCATAGGCAGCAAGGTTCGCAGGACTGCCATTACCAGAAAGGACGACTCAGCCATGCCGCTCAGTCAGCGAATTATAGATATTCGTAAGTTCAGGCCGAATTTGTTTATCAGCATACATGTCTCGACCTCTGATACATTTGCCATATATACGAGCAGCTTTCCAGCCGTCATGTCAGGGCCGGACATGGCATATAGCACCGCATACACTCAAGCCTCTTATATCGAAAAGAGCAGGACCCTTTCAAAGGCAATCGGCAGCGCACTTAATGAGAAGTTCAAAACTCAGCCTGTCTACAGGGAAGTGCCCATTCCAATACTCTCTGCCACTTCTGCACCGGCTGTCATGATTGAGATGCCGAATCCGGCTTCTTTTACATACACTAATGATTCAATTAATACCATTTCAGATGCTATAATCAGGGCGATTTCAGACTATGCAAAAAAGTAAGCTAATATTTCTGGTATTTTTACCGATAGTTATGCTAATAGTTGGCACAACTGTCATCTATTATTATATAATGTGGAAAGATGACAACAGCTCAGGTTCAGCGAGCCTGATAGCTCTTAAGGAGAAGGAAAAACTCGTAAGCGATGCCCAGGACGTAAAGGTGTTCTACCCCGAAGGGGCAGCCCTTAACATCATGGTCATAAAGATCAAGCAGACTTTTGATACGATGAAAATTGCAGAAACCGCCATAGGGGAACTCTTTAATCTCAACTCAATACCCAATAAAGAGGCCTTTCCATCGAACACCAGGGTGTTGGGGGTCTACTATGGCATCGATAAAATACTCTATGTTGACCTCTCATCCGATATAAAAAGGAATTTTCAGGGTGACGCCCTAAAGGAATTTTTAATAATAAAGAGTATATACGAGACCGCCACCTCTAACTTAGAGCTTGACGATGTGAAGATTCTTATAAATGGAAAAGAAGAGGATACATTAGGAGGACACTACAGCATCAGCTCCCCCATAAAAAGAATAGCCACACAAGAGGTAAAATTCGATGAAATACGAAAACATGGCTGATAAGCCGATAGGAATATTTGACTCAGGCGTGGGCGGGCTGACGGTTTTAAAAGAGATACACGCCCGGCTGCCTGCAGAAAGTACAATATACATGGGGGATACTGCAAGGGTGCCCTATGGCATTCGTTCAGCCGAGACAGTTATTAAGTATTCACTTGAGAATAGCTCGTTTCTTGTGGAAAAAGGGATAAAACTGTTGATAATAGCCTGCAACACTGCCTCTGCCGTGAGTCTTAATATCATAAGAAATACATTTAAGATACCAGTACTGGGTGTTATAGAACCTGGGGCAAAGGCCGCAGCCCAGGCAACCAAAAACGGCCTCGTAGGGGTAATAGGCACAGAGGCTACTATAAAAAGCGGTGCTTATGGCAGGACAATCCGCAGCCTTGACCCCCGCATTAAGGTGATCGAACGCTCATGCCCTCTGTTTGTTCCACTCGTTGAAGAAGGCTGGCTTGACAACGAGGTGGTTGAGATGGTTGCACAAAGATATTTAACCGAAATGAAACTCTACAATATAGACACCCTTGTGCTGGGCTGTACGCACTATCCACTTTTAAAGAAGGTTATAAAAAAGGTAATGGGAGATGATGTTGTACTGATAGACTCAGCAATCGAAAAGGCAAAAAACGTCGCCAAGATATTGACAACATCGGGTTTGTTGAAGACTTTAGAGACGCCGGTGCACAGAAAATACTATGTTACAGACTGTCCAGACAGGTTTCAGGAGATAGGCAAGCGCTTTATGCTGGACTCATTAGAGGATATAACAAAAATAGAAATTGCATCTTTGGAAGAGAAGGCCATGGCGTTAAAAAACGCGTGTGGCTGTGGAGGCGTATGAGAGCAGACGGTAGGGCAAACTCAGAGTTGAGGCCGGTTAAGATAACCAGAGGGGCAGTTAAGTATGCCGAGGGCTCAGCACTGATAGAGGCAGGGCAGACACGTGTAATCTGCACGACGACGATAGAGGAGACCGTGCCGCCGTTTCTAAAGGACAAGGGAAAGGGCTGGATAACTGCCGAGTATGGAATGCTGCCGCGCTCAACCCATACGCGTATGACCAGAGATGGCCGCAGCTCCAAGCCAAATGGTCGCACGCTGGAAATCCAGCGCCTGATAGGGCGCGCCATGCGCTCTGTCGTTGACCTGTCTTTACTTGGCGAGAGGTCTTTCCTTATTGACTGTGACGTGATTCAGGCAGATGGCGGCACAAGAACCGCCTCGATAACTGGCGCCTATGTGTGTTTTGTCGATGCACTTCGTTTTGCCATGAGAAACGGTATGATAAAGAAAATCCCACCGATTGACTATGTTGCAGCAGTCAGCGTTGGTGTGGTGGATGGGCAGCCCATGCTTGACCTGTGTTACACGGAAGATAAAGATGCCGATGTGGATATGAATATAGTCATGACAGGCTCCGGCAAATATGTAGAGGTACAGGGGACAGCCGAAGGCTCCCCGTTTACAGGAGACACGCTGAACGAATTGCTCACCCTTGCCCGTATAGGAATTGAGAAGCTTGTCGGGATACAAAAGGAGGTACTTGCAGATGAATCTGTATTTGGCAACTAAGAATTTGGGAAAGGTGCGGGAGATAAACTCGATGTTTGCCGGTACCGGCATTGATTTTGTCAGCGCTGGAACTATAATGGGCAATGTTGCTGAAGATGGAGATACGTATCATAAGAATGCCTTTGCAAAGGCAATGGCAGTTTATGAACAAAACACTACCGCTGTTGTTGCCGAGGACTCAGGGCTTGAAGTCGATGCCCTCGATGGTGCGCCGGGGGTGTTCTCTGCCAGATTTGCCTCAAATGAAGACGGTGTAAACTCAAGTGACGAAGACAACATCAACGCACTGCTGGACTTTATGCAGGACACACCGGAGCCTTCTGAGCGTACTGCCAGGTATGTCAGCGTATTTTGCCTTATGATGGGGGGGAAGTCACTGTTTTTTGAGGGTGAGATAGCAGGCACTATCGCGGCCGAACCAATGGGCACATCAGGATTTGGTTACGACCCGGTATTTATCCCCTCCGGTTACGATAAGACGTTTGCCGAACTTGGTGATCAGATAAAAAATAAGATCAGCCATCGCGCTATGGCCGTGATTAAACTAAAAGACTATTTGTTATCGATTGATGATAATAACAAAAAATAATATATGAAGGTAGTAATTCTCTGCGGCGGACAAGGCACACGCCTTCGCGAAGAAACCGAGTTCAAACCAAAGGCAATGGTCGAAATCGGTCATATGCCCATTCTGATGCACATCATGAAGTGCTATGCCCACTACGGATACAAGGAATTTGTCCTGTGTCTCGGCTACAAGGGCGAACAAATCAAGGATTATTTCTATCGCTACGAGATGCTCACAACTGATTTTACAATAGACCTGCATAACAAGGATGTCACATTTCATCCCCGCAACGCCATGCAGTACGAAGGATGGAAGATAACGCTTGCCGACACCGGGCTTAATGCGATGACAGGTGCGCGTCTAAGACGTGTGGAAAAGTACGTCAGTGGTGACTTGTTTATGCTTACCTATGGCGACGGCGTTACAAATTTGAATATTAACGAACTGCTTGATTTTCACAAATGCCACGGCAAAATAGGTACAGTTACGGGAGTTGTGCCGCCCTCCAGATATGGCGAACTCCTGATAGAACAGGACAGGGTTGTATCATTTATGGAAAAACCAGACGCTGTCGGCAGTGCCATAAGCGGCGGCTATTTTGTATTTAGCAGGGAGTTTTTTAATTATCTTGACGACGGCGACGGCTGTGTCCTTGAGAAACTACCCCTTGAGAGGCTTGCAAAAGAGGGACAGTTGAAGGTATTTCACCACAAGGGGTTTTGGCAGTGTATGGACACGTTCAGGGACTATAATTATCTTAAAGATATGTGGGAAAGGGGAAATCCGCCCTGGAAGCTGTGGCCAGATTAGCCGGATTAAATTATAACGGGGCAGCCAGTGATAAAAAAGAATCTATTTGACGGTGCCTACGATGGGAGCCGAGTGCTGGTTACCGGTCATACGGGCTTTAAGGGCTCGTGGCTAACGCTGTGGCTCTTAGGGCTTGGTGCAAAGGTGGCGGGGTTTTCATCGTATCTGCCATCAAAGCCATGCAATTACGAGGTGCTTAAACTTAATAATAGAATAAATAATTTTGATGGCGACATAAGGGATTACAATAGTCTGTCAAGCGCGTTCGAGTCGTTTCGTCCCGATATAGTGTTTCATCTGGCGGCACAGCCAATCGTGCGGCTGTCACATGAAGACCCGCTTTTGACCTTCAGCACGAATGTCCAGGGCACGGTCAATGTCATGCACTGTATCAAAAATTCTGGAAGTGTGCGCGCTGCCGTTGTCATAACAAGCGACAAGTGTTACCGCAACGTTGAGTGGCCCTGGGGATACAGGGAAAATGACACACTTGGCGGTGATGACCCATACAGCGCTTCAAAGGCGTGTGCAGAGATTGTTTTTAAGTCGTATGCCGCATCGTTTTTTTCAGGCAATGACTCCACGCGTATTGCCACAGCCCGTGCCGGCAATGTCATAGGCGGGGGTGACTGGGCGCGCGACAGGATAATCCCGGACTGTGTCAGGGCGTGGTCTCAGGGGCGCGAGGCAGTGATCAGGAATCCAAACGCGACACGTCCGTGGCAGCATGTGCTTGAGCCGTTAAGCGGCTACTTGCAGCTTGGCGCACGGCTGCTGTTGTCGGACATTGCCTCAGGTGAGTCATTCAATTTCGGCCCGGATGCAAGGGCTGATCACTCAGTTGGCGAGCTGATAGGGGAGTTTATGGCGCATTGGGGGGTCTGTCTGATGAGGCACGAGGGGTCAAAAATTAAGGAAAGTTCGCTGTTAAAGCTCTGCTGCGATAAGGCGCTGGCAAGGCTTAACTGGTACGCTGCCCTCGATTTTAAGGAGACCGTCAGGCTGACTGCCCTCTGGTATAAGGCATTTTACGAGGGGAAGGATGATATGTTCGAGTTTTCCATAAGGCAAATCGGGCACTATATCGTTGAGGCACAAAAAAAGATGCTCAACTGGTCTATATGATAGAAGGCGTTGCAGTTTCTCCATTAAAACAAATCGAAGACGCTCGCGGCAAGGTGATGCACATGCTGAGGCGTGACTCCCCGCTGTTTGAGCGCTTTGGCGAGGTGTATTTCTCTGTAGTAAATCCCGGCGCTGTAAAGGCATGGAAGCTGCACAGGAAAATGGCGCTCAATCTGGCAGTCCCGTTTGGCCGTGTCAGGCTTGTCCTGTATGACGAGCGGGCAGGCTCAGCTACTTTCGGGTGTGTGGATGAGTATTTAATAGGCGATGGCAACTACTGTCTGGTGCATGTGCCGCCTCTGGTGTGGAGTGGTTTTATGGGTATCTCTGACGGCATTGCGATTTTGGCCAACTGCGCAACTGAGCTGCATGACCCAGCCGAGGCGCAGCAGCTCAGCCCCGACACTCCTCGTATCCCTTACCGGTGGGTGCAATAATGCGCGTCCTGATAACCGGAGGCAGGGGATTTATTGGCGGCAGGACTGCCCTGTATCTAAGAGAACAATATCCAGATTCTGATATAACCATCACATCGACAACAACTGAAGACCTTCCGGCGTGGTGCGCCGGTTTTAATGCTATCAATATGTCATTAAGCGATGACCAATCGATAGCGCGTGCTCTCAGGGGTGCTGATACGATAGTCCATCTTGCCGCGATCAATGAAATAGACTCGATGCGTGACCCCGTCTCTGCAATGAGGACAAACGCAGAGGGGACATACCGGCTGCTTCGTGCAGCGGCAGAACACGGCATAAGGAATTTCATATACTTCTCTACGATTCATGTCTATGGTGAGAACCTTGAGCGGCCCGTGATAACAGAAGAGACCCCAATCAGACCTTATCACCCATATGCGATTACACATGCGGCGGCAGAAGGGTTTGTCGATGAGTTCAGGCGGTACAATTCAATGAACACTGCTGTTTTTAGGCTGTCAAACGCCTGTGGCGCCCCGGCTGACAGGGCGGTAAACCGCTGGAGCCTCGTATTTAACGACCTCTGCCGACAGGCCGTAACCGTGGGGGCGCTGACTTTAAAATCCTCCGGCAGGCAGTACAGGGATTTCATTGCTATACGCGATGCAGCACGTGCTGTTGGGCATTTTATTTATGAACTAAGGGGCAGGTGGGGCGACGGGCTGTATAATCTGGGCGGTGAATGCACGATGACTATATTAGAAGCGGCAGAGCGTATTGCACGGGTTTATAAAGAGACCTATGGGCGTCCGATAAGTGAAATAAAAGTTGGAGAGTTGGCAGCGTCTGAGGCATTTTTAATGCCAACGAATTATAGTATTGAAAAAATCAAAAAAACAGGGTTTCAACTGGAGGGCGGCATTGACGATGAGATAAGAATGTGCCTGTCCCTGTGTGAAGGCTTCCGGGGGGCAATGTAATGAATGACCACGCCGCGCCACTGGTGTCAATCATCATGCCAACGTACAATTATGCCGGGTTCATCGGCGAGTCGATTAATTCTGTAATCACCCAGACGTACCGCAACTGGGAACTGATAGTGATAGACAACTACTCTACAGACAATACAGAGGAGATAGTGAGGGGCTTTGCCTGTGGGCAGATCAGGTATATAAAATTTAAAAATGAAGGCGTAATCGCAGCGTCAAGAAATGTGGGGTTAAAGGAGGCAAGCGGCGAGTATGTCGCCTTTTTAGACTCTGATGATTTGTGGCTTGCAGACAAACTTGAAAAACAGGTGAGCTATTTAAACGCCAATAAAGATGTCTTTATGGTTTATTCAAAGGCGGCAGCAATGGAAAACGGCGTGCTGACATATACGAAGGGAAGGGCACCGGGACGGCGGTTTGGCTTAGCCAACAAGGGTATATTTTTAGATTTGTATCTGTCATTTAATTATATATCATGCCTGACGGTGATGTTCAGAAACGGCAGCGGTTTTCAATTTAGTGAAGACAGGGGGTTAATCACAGTGGAGGACTTTGACTTGTGGCTTGCCATAGCCTTTGAGCATGAGGTTGGATATATAGATGAAGCACTAGCATTTTACAGGGTACACGGCAAGAACACGGGGGCGCGGCTGAGAAAATATGTCAGGGCAAGCCTTAACCTCATAAGAAAATACAGGAAACAGGTCTCAACGCCCGTGCAGATGAGAAAGTATATCACATTTTACGCGTATATTCTGTCAATCATGCCAGATGCCATAGGGCGCATGGTAAGGCGCTCATAATACAGGGGGAAAAAAATCTGACAGATATTGTAAAATTGTACACCCCCTCTTTATGTTAGTTACACCAATAGTATAATATAGACAGGATTACAGTGGCACTGGAGAATTGATAATGATAGATACAATTAAATGGATAGACGGAGCTGGGACAGCAAAGGCCATGATACTTGACCAGACCCGCCTTCCCCACGACATCTCATACATAGAGTGTACGGATTACCGGCAAGTGGTTGACTGCATTAAGTATCTAGCGATAAGGGGCGCCCCTGCCATAGGAATAGCGGCGGCAATGGGGATTGCACTTGCGGCAGATGCCATATCAGCGGCAGACGCTATGGAGTTCAGTGCGAAGTTAAGACCGGCAATCGATGCACTGCTTAACAGCAGACCAACCGCTGTAAATATCCAATGGGCGGCAGAGCGTATAGAGCGGCTGATAGAAAACAATAAGACAATGCCAATAAGCGCCCTAAAAGAGATGATAGCAAAAGAAGGAGTTTTGATACTCAACGAAGACATAGAGATAAACAAGGCCATCGGGCGCTATGGAGCAGAATTTATAAAAGACGGCGACACAGTTCTAACACATTGTAACGCCGGCGCCCTGGCAACAGGTGGTTACGGTACGGCAACTGCGCCCATACGAATGGCCATAGAGCAGGGCAAACGTATATCAGTCATAGCCGATGAGACAAGGCCGATTCTCCAGGGTGCACGCCTCACAGCATGGGAACTGATGCAGGACAACATACCCGTTACACTGATACCGGACAACGCCGCCGGAGAGCTTATGAGAAGGGGCGAGATAGACCTCTGTATAGTCGGCACAGACAGGACGGTGAGAAACGGCGATGTTGCCAACAAGATTGGGACTTATTCAGTGGCAGTGCTGGCAAAGGAAAACAACATACCGTTTTACGTGGCCGCACCATTAAGCAGCATTGATTTTACACTTTCATCGGGAAGCGAGATACCTATAGAGGAGCGTCCATCACATGAGGTGACGAATGTCTTTGGCCGGTGTGAAATTGCCCCTAAAGGTGTAGCTGTCAGAAATATCGCCTTTGACGTGACACCGGCTAAATATATAACATTGATACTGACTGAAAAGGGCGCGTTTAAGCCGGAAGCAATTCACACGCTAGACCCGAAAGGTAATAAATAATGATGACTGCCGAGAACATATTCAAGCACTATGAAAAAGATTTAAGGCGTGTAGAGACTGAGATTGCCAGAATATTCAGCAGTGATGTAGTTGTAATCCCGGACATAGGCAGACACCTGATAGGAGGCGGCGGCAAGAGACTGCGCCCTATGTATCTGTTGATGAGCGCTGCCCTGTCGGGCTACGCCGGGGATGCCAGATATGTCTTAGCAGGTGTAATAGAGGCGATACACGCGGCCTCACTTCTTCATGACGATGTAGTTGACGGTGCAGGGGTCAGACGGGGCAAGCCCACATCACACTCCATATGGGGCGCTCAGGTTGTTATACTTGTGGGTGATTTCCTCTATGCCAACTCACTAAAGGCAGCCGTCAGCCAGCAGAATTTAAAGACAATGGAGGCGATTTCCCATGCGGTAGCAAAGATGTCCGAGGGCGAGATACTCCAACTGCAAAAGATAGCAGACCCAGAGATAACAGAAGCAGACTATCTGCGAATTGTCGAGTCCAAAACCGGCGCTCTGATTTCCGCCTCATGCCGGATAGGGGCGATATTAGGCGGCCTTCCCGAAGAAAAAATCAATGCCCTGACAAGCTATGGTCTAAAGAGCGGTACAGTCTTTCAAATATACGACGACATACTGGATTTTAAGGCAGACGAAGAAAATCTTGGCAAGAAGCTTGGCAGGGACCTCCACGAGGGGAAGATAACGCTTCCGCTGATTTATCTTCTCAAGTCGGCAAACGCACAGGAAAAGGAAGAGCTGACTGCAATTATTGATTCCACATCGGACGATGACATGCCTGATGAAGACGGGCAAAGGGATTTGAAGAAGGTACTGGCACTGTTCAAAAAATATGATGTAATAGAAAAGACAATAGACAAGGCAAAGGAAATCGTAGCAGAGGCCAAGGCTGAACTGTCAATATTCGGCAATTGCAGTGAAAAAGACGCCCTTGTTGTCATGGCAGACTACGCCTTAAGCAGAAATAAGTAATCAAATGGGGAATCCGCAATTATGGAAACGCCTTTGAGCCACCAGACACGCCTCGCAAAAGAGGCAGTTGAGTCTTACGTTAGACGGCATGAGGTTATCGCCCCGCCGGTGAATCCTGCACAGACTGAGATGAGCGAGCGCGCCGGTGTTTTTGTGTCTTTAAAGATAAAAGGCCGTCTGCGTGGCTGCATAGGGACATTCGCACCAACAACTGAAAACACGGCTTCTGAAATAATAAGAAACGCCATAGCTGCCGCAACACAAGACCCACGTTTTACACCTGTTATCCCCGGTGAACTTGGCGAAATAACATATTCAGTCGATATACTCTCGCCTCCGGAGAAGGTTAATTCCATCTCTGAGTTAGACCCTGAAAGATACGGTGTAATCGTCACGCAAGGTCACAAAAGGGGGCTGCTCCTGCCTGCATTAGAGGGAGTGAATACCGTGGATGAGCAATTAAGGATAACCAAGGCAAAGGCAGGCATTCATCCAGAGGACAATAATGTCGAAATACTTCGTTTTGAAGTAAGGAGATACAAGTGACCGAACAACCGGGCGAACAAACCAATGAACCGACGAGCGGGCAGCTGGACGAACAACCTGCTGAACACTCTGGTGAACAAATGACTGAGCAAGTGCCCGAAAAGACAAAGCTGGAACTCGACCTTGAAAAAATAAAAAAAAAGAAAGCCTTTCAATGGAAAAAAATACTTAAACCACTCCCCCGCATAATACTAATAATCGTACTGCTCGCCGGATGGTTTTTCTTTATCGCAGAATATGTCAGCCACAATGAGACTATAAACCAGTTGACAACAATAACCACTAAATATGAAGCGCTAAGATCAAAGCTCGACAACTCCACCCTGACCAAACCCAAACGTTACCTAACAGAGCTAGGGCAAACGCACTAAGTGTCTGTCATTCCAGCGAAGCTGGAGTCGGGCGCCTGTAGTTCATAGGTGTGAAAGCCCCCTTCAAGTCGGCCTGTAACACAACGTAACTGTGTTGCTGCAAGGCGGAGTGGGGAGCAGCCAGTCCGTAGGATAACTAACTTGATTCGGCCGGTTGTAACGGTGAGCCTGCGGGCGAAGCCCAGACCACTGAGAGTGGAAGCCTGTCAAGCTGAAAGATAGCGTGATAAAGGGGTCTGTTAACTAAACTGTGTCAGGCCCGATTTTAGCCCATAACATCAATGTCCAATAATAACCTCCCTTCGAAGAAAATGGCAAGCTG
>LNQR01000088.1 GCA_001541255.1 Candidatus Magnetominusculus xianensis | reverse complement strand
GAAACCACTAACTGGAGAGCCGTATGCGGGAAATCCGCCTGTACGGTTCGGAGGGAGGGGAGGCGAAAACCTTCCCTACCCCTATCAGGAGAGGGATTAGCGGGTGTAAGTTTCTAATGCGATTGCCCTGACTGTCATAGAGCGTGAAAGGCCAAAAAAATACCGGTGTAACAATCGTGCGGTGTTACACCGGTACATGCTGTGTGTCTCTATATGTTCTTAGTGAGATTTTGCTGGAATTGCCGGTTTGGCATCATCTTTTGGCATTATATGCTCTGCGCCTGCTGCGATGGCCTTGCGGTTCCAGTCAACCTCGACTGCACAGAGGTATGGCCTGCCGTCGTCTTTGGTCTTAGGTATTGCAAAGTTTAATGCGTAGTGGCATTTCTTACATGTACCGCGCATATCCACCATTCTCTTGCTGGCAGTGTTGACGATAGCTAATGCGCTGTCATCCTGGTCTGGGATCTGTCTGCTTCCTACGAGTGCGTATTTACCGTCCGGGGTGAAGTCTACATCGTGCGGGTTGCCGCCTATTAATACCCTGTCAGTTACCTTGTTTGTCTTAATATCAATAAGTGTTACCGCACCAGGGATTGAACCGCCTTCCGTGTAGCCCACGCCAGCCGGTTTGCCGTCTTTTAACTCTGCGCCGTCGGACTGCCACAGCTCATCTGAGCCAGGCTTAATTCTTGCGCGGTGGATAAATATACCTGCATCTTTTATCTGACCAGTTACTTTCTTGGTCTTTACGTCAACTATGCTTACAAAAGCGCCTGGCATATCGGAAACAAAGGCAGTCTTAAAGTCTTTAGAAAAATTAACGCCACAGATAGATTTGCTTACAGGGAAGCTGTCAACCAGTTTCCTTTCCTTTGGGTCAAATACATAGATATGACCATCTGCCATATCTGAAACCCAGATTGTCCCGTCTGCGGCGATTGCCGAACCGCAGTGCTTTTTACCGACTTTTACCCATTCAGTCTGTTTGCCGGTTTCAACATCGATATCTTTTTCATGTCCGTCAAGCGAAAATACATGGATAGTTTTCTTGTCTGGTGAAAGCTGCAAAGTGTCTGCTGGCTTGCCGTGGGTGTATCTGGCTAAGTCTCCGGTTGCTAAATCAAGTACCGCTACGTGTCCACCGTGTGTCTGAATATATGCAATACCTGAAAGTTTGGGTGCCTCCTCAGCGCTGATTACACCGGCTGCCATCACCGCAAACACTAACAGTGCTAAAACAAGATACTTTTTCATTTGATCTCCTCGTGTATAGTTTTAGATATAGTTTTATCTGTTGTTAATCACGGCTGCTGCCGCGTTGACTGCTGTAGGATTCCTCAGTCAGCCTCATCCTCCCGTTTGAGTATTATTACGCCCCGCCTCGATGATTATCACCTCCCATAAGCTGCCATTAGCTGCCATTAGCTGATAGATAAGCCGCAAACTGCTGAGCTTGGACACAAATAAAATCACAATACACGCGCATTAGATCGTCTTACGGTCTCGTCTAATTCAGAATATTATAGCATAGACCAGTTAAAATGTCTACTGTTAAATATTTGTGCAGCGCAGAAATTTTGCGAACATCGTCTCATTTCATATATAATATTGCTAATGGATGATATATCGCTGATGCGCCGCTGTATTGCACTTGCCAGACGTGCTTGTGGAAGTACAAGTCCTAATCCTATGGTTGGTGCGATTTTATATAAGGATGGCCAGGTTATTGCAGAGGACTACCATAGGAAGGCCGGTGAGCCGCATGCCGAGGCTCTTGTATTGAAAAGGGCAGGGGCTGAGGCAGAGGGTGCAACACTGTACGTTTCACTTGAGCCGTGCTGTCATACGGGTAAACGGACGCCGCCCTGTACTGATGCGATCATAGGGGCAAAGATAAAACGGGTAGTTGCCGCCATGTTAGACCCCAACCCATCAGTCTCCGGCATGGGATTAGTAATGCTCAAAAAGGCTGGTATTGAGACGACAGTTGGTATCTTGCAAACGCAGGCAGAGAGACTAAATGAGGTATATATAAAATATATCACGACAAAAATCCCATTTGTAATACTAAAGGCAGCGATGACGCTAGACGGGAAAATGGCCGCCCCTGATGGTCAATCGAAGTGGATCACGTGTGAGAAGTCCAGGCGCTATGTACACAGGATAAGGAGTTCTGTGGATGCCGTATTAACCGCAATCGGCACTGTAAAGGCCGACAATCCACGCCTCACCGCAAGGGGCAGGGGGCTGCGGAGCCCTGTCCGCGTATGTATAGACCCATCTCTGGAGACTCCGCTGGATTATGCAATATTAAAAACCCCGCCGCGCACTATCATCGTTACTAAAGAGCAGGCTCAGGATACAGGGGGATTTGCCCCTGGCGTTGAGCTCATCCACTATGACGGCCGCCTTGATTTAAAATGGCTGATGCAGGAACTAGGGCAGAGGCACATCACATCAGTGATGATAGAGGGCGGGGCGTCACTCACAGGGCACGCCGTTGAGGATGGTATTGTTGATAAGGTCATATTTTTTATAGCGCCAAAGATAATTGGAGGAAAGGGTGTCTATTGTCCTGTATCTTCAAAGACATTCAGGAGTATTGAAAGCCCTTATGAGGTGTATGATATGAGGGCGAGGGCTTTGGGTACAGACATCGTCATTGAAGGGTATTTATAATATCTGGGGGAGTAAACTGGTAAGCCATATTTTTACGGCATTGATTATTCTTATCTTTTTTCTGTATGTTTTTGTTAGTATATAAGGAAGTGTTATGATTGATAATTTTCAAAATGGTATTGACCCATATCTTCAAAGGGTAAAGGTACTCTATGTCGAGGACGAGGATGTTATCAGGGATAGTATCGCGCGGTTCCTTAAACGGCGTATAAAGAATCTTTTGCTGGCCTCCAATGGCAGAGAAGGCCTTGAGATATATAAAAATGAAAACCCGGACATTGTTGTAACCGACATAATGATGCCCCAGATGAACGGTATTGATATGTCAGCAGCAATAAAATCTATAAACGATGACACCCCGATTATCATTACCTCAGCGTTTAACGACGAGGACTATTTTCTTAAGTCAATAGATATTGGCGTCATAAAATACATTAAGAAACCAGTCAACAACAACGACCTGCTCAATGCGCTTGTCAAGGTGGCTAGGGCGGTATCTCAGCAGAAAGAAATAGAGGCAAAAAACGAATTCATCAGGACGATTCTCGACAACAATCCCACATTCATTATGATTACCGATATAGAGGAGATATATTTTCTGAACTCTTCGTTTTTAAATTTTCTTGGGTTTGAGACATTTGACGAGTTTCTTGAAAAGGGCAAAAACGTAAACCGGTTTATGGTAGTAAAGGAAGACAGTTTTTATAAGGGAAAATCGTTTAATGTGTGGATAAAGGAGGCCATAGCCGGGGAGAAAACTGATTGTATCGTCCATATGGCCGGTAAAGACCAGTTAAAGAGCGAGGCCAGGGCCTATATCATACACGCAAACGCTATCCCTGAGCTGCAAACCCGCAAACGCTATCTTGTCACCTTCACAGACATCTCACATATAGAGTGCGACAGGAAGATGTTTCAGGATTTGGCTACAAAAGACGCCCTGACAAACATATTTAACAGGAAGAAGTTTGAGGATGAACTTAAAAAGGAGATCGAAAGGTCGCTGCGGTACAATAACTACCTGTCACTTATTATTTTCGACATAGACCATTTTAAATCTGTAAATGACACATATGGACATCCGACAGGGGATTATGTATTAAAGGAAATCACGAAGTTAGTAACGGAAAATATCAGGAAATACGATATTTTTGCGCGTTACGGTGGAGAGGAATTTGTGATTCTAACTCCGGAGACCAATCTTGCCGGTGCGAAGGACCTGGCTGAAAAAATAAGAGAGATAATTCAGGACAGTGTATTTAAAGAGGTTGGCAAGGTGACCTGTAGTTTTGGCGTCTCAGAGTATGTCAAGCAGGAAGACCCCGCCGGATTTATCAAAAAGGCTGACTATGCCCTCTATATCGCTAAAAACAAAGGCAGAAACAGGGTCAAGGCCGTCGAGAAGGAACACTCGTTCTTTTTCAATCTTCCCTATTAGGCATAGTTGAAAGGAAGGAATGTCAAAGAAAAAGGTATTAATAGTAGAAGACGAGATAATAATAGCCAAGGACATACAGAAGTGCGTTGAGGACCTTGGATATGTGGTCACAGGGGCAGTGCCTACTGCACGTGAGGCATTTATGAAAATTGAGCAGCGCCGCCCCGACCTTGTCCTAATGGATATAATGCTTCAGGATGGAATTGACGGGGTTGAGGCTGCAAGTCAAATACGCAAAAAATATGATATACCTGTAATCTATCTCACCGCCTACGCAGACGAAAAGATGATCGAACGCGCTAAGATAACAGAACCATTCGGTTACCTGCTTAAACCGTTTGAGGACAAGGAACTGCACATAAACATCGAGATGGCGATGTATAAGCATAAGCTTGAGAAGTGCCTGCGTGAAAGTCATCAGTGGTTAAGTACGACAATTAACAGCATAGGTGACGGTGTCATAGCAACCGAGTTGACCGGACGTGTAATTTTTATAAATGAGACAGCCAAGTCAATGACAGGCTGGGAGGGCGACAGCGCAATAGGCAGGTCTGCCAATGACATATTTAATGTGACCCTAGGCAGTAAGGGGAGCGCTAAGGGTGATAGGTTTAACCTTGAAAAGCTCAGCCATAAATCTGTTACAGCGCTTGATAATCCGGTCTTAACGGGGCTTCACGGGAGGCAGTATCATATCAGCGGCTGTACTGCTGCAATCACTGATGATCTGGGTGTATGTTATGGCAAGGTCATAGCGTTTCACGACATAACTGAGAGGCTGCAGGCAGAAGAGGCATTTAATGCCCAGCGTGAGAAATTCATATCTGTACTCATTCACGACTTAAAGACCCCCCTGCTTGCGATTAAAGGTTATACGAGAAGGTACTTAGCGGGTAAGGCCGCAACAGAAGAGGCAAAAAATGAAATCTTGCATATAATTGAAAATGCTGCCGCTGATTTGCTGCAAATCATTGAGGAGACATCGAAATCATTAAAGGAAAAGGCGTCACTTGGGAAGTTTAACCCGGTGAACGTAGATTTTGCTTCGATAGTGTCATTAGTACTCAGGAACTGTCTGCCAATGGTAGACTCCCGTGGGCTGACTATAACCATTAATGGTATGACTCCCGGCGATTATCAACCACAAGAGGACTTAACCCTGACGGCAGACCCGTATCAGCTTAAGTCGATGGTAGAAAATATACTGAGCAATGCTGCCAAATATGCCAGGACCTCAATAAAAGTGGAGGTGTCGGGCGACAGTTCCAGTATTAGATTTTCCGTCTCAGATGATGGACAGGGCATTTGTCCACAGTATCACGATAAGATATTCGATGTGTATTTTCAGGTTCCTGGAAGTATGAAAGGAACAGGGCTTGGTCTTTATAGTGTTAAAAAAGCCGTGACAGACCATTACGGTGAGATAAAACTTTACTCTACTGTTGGTTCTGGTACCCGATTTGAGATTAAACTGCCGCGCACGCCTAAATGATACCAAAAATCAGTCAGAACCAGAATAATTTGGATGTATCTTAAAATAATCTTAATTAGCTCCTGCGTCGTTCAGCTCACAGCGGCTGTCTTGAGTGTCAGACTGATACGCCTTACAGGGCGAAGAGGCGCGTGGGTGTTTCTTGCCGCCGGAGTGTCCGTCATGGCTGTTAGGCGGTTGATTTCACTTTTCGATTTATTTCATAAAAACATCGAAGACATTGCATATCTGCCGAGCCCTCTGCCTGAGACAGTTGCCTTTGTATCCTCAGTATTAATACTTATTGGGATTATGCTGGTTGCCCCGATATTCCGGGGTGTAAGGACTGTAGAAAGGAGAAAGGCAAAAGAAACCCTCCGCCGTCTGGATGATGTGGTTGAACTTCTGGATGACGCCGTTGTTGCTGTTGACAATGCAGGAAGAATTACTCATTGGAACATGGGCGCTGAGTATATATATGGCTATTCAAGGGGCGAGATTGTTTCCTCTTCAATAGCGGGATTATTTCCACAGGAGAAGCCCGGGAATATTAGTGAGGCGCAGGAAATTCTAAACGAGATAATCTCAGGCGCACATATCAAAAACTATGAGACCGTCCACCTCAGAAAAGACGGCAGACGTATTAACGTATCCTTGAGCGTAACTCCGATAATAGCCGCCATACCGCCTGGCGTGATTGACGGGGCGTCTTTTATCGTCAGGGATATTACCCAACGGGTAAACATGATTGAGTCGCTCAGAAAATCACTTGAGGAAAAAACGCTCCTCCTGCAAGAGATTCACCACAGGGTAAAAAACAACATGCAGATAATCTCAAGCCTTGTATATCTTCAATCAGGTCAGGTAAGCGATGAGAGTATTATAGGGATGTTTACTGAGATGCAAAATCGAATCAAATCAATGGCGCTGATACATGAAAAACTCTACCAGACTAAGGATTTATCCAAAATAGATTTCAGAGACTACATCAACACGCTTACGGAAAATATCAGGGCATCATATACTCAGTGGGATCATATATTAAAGATTGACATAGACATGCCAAATATCTCGTTGAATATTGAGACGGCCATCCCGTGTGGTTTAATAATAAACGAACTTGTATCTAACTCACTGAAATATGCCTTTATAAATAAAAATACCAATGCCAGGGTCTCGATAAGTTTATACGTGTCAGACGATGGCAGTTGTGATTTGTCTGTCAGGGACAACGGTGTTGGAATCCCCGGCAATGTGAACACTACGAAAACCCTGGGATTAAAACTCGTTAAGACCCTTGTAGAGCATCAACTGGGCGGGTCGTTAGAGTTGATAAGCGAAGCTGGCAGAGGTACGGAGTTTAAGATAAAATTTCACGAACTAGTGTATAATCAGAGAATATAGTGATGGATAACATCAAAATACAGATAGTCGAGGACGAGGCCTTGATAGCGCTCAATATGAAAGGTAAGATAGAGGGTTATCAGGGCTTTATGGTAACGGCTATGGCCGCATCTGGTGAGGACGCTATTGTTGCTGCCGAGAGGGACAGGCCTGACATCGTGCTTATGGATATAGTGCTGCGGGGCAGTATGGACGGGATTGAGGCTGCCAAAGAAATCAAAGACCGCTTCGGAATTCCAGTCATATATCTTACGGCATACTCTGACGATAAAATCATAGAAAAGGCAGAACTCACAGAGCCGCTGGGTTATCTGCTCAAGCCATGTAACTGCAGGGAGATGATTGTAACGATTAAAATGGCCATGTATAAGCACAAGATGGACGAATACAGAAAGAAGGCTGAAGATGCAGAGAGACTGAGGCAGGAGGAGAAACTGCTCATAGAGCAGGCAAAACTCTCAGCAATGGGCGAGATGCTCCGCTCTATTTCTCACAACTGGAGACAGCCCTTAAACACCCTTGGCCTTATTGTTCAGGACATAGAAGATGCATATCAATTTGGAGAGATTAACACTGAGTATCTGGCCGACTTCGTCAAAAACGCGATGACAGAGATAAATGCCATGTCCGAGACAGTGAGCGGTTATCGAAACCTGTTTAAGCCTGACAAGGAAAAGAAGCCGTTTGAGGTTATCGGGGCAGTTAACGGGGTATTGGACTTCCTTCACGGTCAAATCAGGAGCCTGTCGGTTGATGCAAAGGTTATACACTCAGGCATAGATGCACTGTATGTGACAGGCTATCTGAACGAATTTCGTCAGGTGATTTTAAATCTGATGTTTAACTCGATGGACGCCATCGTCGAAAGGAGAAAAGCGCTATCACATGCCACTATTGGCAGCATTACGATAGATATTGCCCGTCGTGAATCTATGGTCATGCTTAAGATAATTGATGACGGGGGCGGGGTGCCGGAGAAGCTTGCAAATAGGATATTCGAGCCGTACTTTACCACCAGAGAACAGGGCAAGGGGGTAGGCGTAGGTCTTTATGTGTCAAAGGTGCTTGTAGAGAATCAGATGGGCGGGAGACTCTATTTTGAAAACGTTGAAAACGGCGCCACATTTTATGTAATGTTTCCTGAGACGGCCGTATAAGGCAGATAATTTGATCAACCGGCTCAAGCACAATAAATTCATTTGGAGGATTAATAATGGTAAGACTTTATACTGCGGTATTATGCCTTGTAATGCTCATGGCAGGATGTGCTAAGGAGAAAGACAACGCGATACATATTGGGGTGATAGCCGAGCTGACCGGTGACATACCTGCCGTAGGTGCGTCGTGTAAAAATGCAGCAGAAATGGCTGTAAAGTCAGTGAACGATAAAGGCGGCCTTGAAATAGGCGGGAAAAAATATGCGATAAAACTTCAGATAGAGGACTCAGCCGGAAGGTCTGAACAGGCTGCCTCGGCTGCACAAAAACTAATCACGCGAGATAAAGTTATAGCCATCGTAGGCCCAAACGCCAGCAGCGGGGCAATCCCTGCCTCAGAAATAGCCGAGACCTCAAAGATTCCGATGATCTCCCCCTGGTCTACAAACCCGAAGACCACTATTGATCCAAGGTCAGGCAAGCAGAAAGGCTATGTGTTTCGAGCCTGTTACATGGACTCATTTCAGGGGCGGGTGCTGGCTGCATTTGCTATGGGTGAGTTGAAGGCCAAAAAAGCGGCCGTACTATATGACGTAGCCTCTGAGGTGCTGAAAGGGCAGGCTGAGGTCTTTAAGAAGACCCTTGAGGAAAAGGGCGGCACTATTACAGGATTTGAGACCTACACAACAGGCAACAAAGATTTTACCGTCCAGATGACAAAGATAAAAAACGGCAGCCCTGAACTGATATTCCTCCCTACATACTATAGCGATGTCCCGCTGCAGGTACAGCAGGCGCGCAGGTTTGGCATAACAGAGCCGGTCTTAGGCAGTGACGCCTGGGGAAGTCATGACCTGCTTGCCCTTTGTGGAAAGGACTGTGATGGGGCATTTTTTAGCAGCCACTTCTCGGCGAACTCTACAACGCCCGGTGTTAAGAAATTCGTCGATGACTATAAGGCCCTCTATGGCAGTGTCCCCGACGATGTGGCCGCCCTTACGTATGATTCCTTTGGAATCATGTTTGAGGCCATGAAAAGAGCCGGGAAGCCCAATAGCGAAGCAATTAAAAATGCGATTCAGAAAATAACCGGCTTCAAGGGTGTTACAGGTGACATAACATTCCATGAAGGCTCTGGTGACCCCGACAAGAGCGTTGTCATCTTACAGATAAAAGACGGTGAGTTTAAGTGGTTTGCCGATATAAAACCCTGATGCTAAAATAACTCATGGTCTATATCTCGCAGCAGCTATTAAACATGCTCCAGTTGGGGAGCATTTATGCCGTAATAGCACTTGGCTATACGATGGTCTATGGGGTGCTGTCGCTGATAAACTTTGCCCACGGTGATTTGTTTATGATTGGGGCATTTTTGTGTTTTATTGCGACGGCCAAGCTGCACCTGCCTTTTGTTGTGGTATTAGTCGTTGCAGCTATTGGTACGGCGGCCATTGGCATGGCCGTGGAGAGGCTTGCCTACAGACCGCTGCGCGATGCGCCGAAGGTCTCGGCGATTATTACCGCACTTGGCGTTGGTGTGTTTATCGAGAATTTTACTCTTGCCCTTAGTCCATATCCACGCCATGTGCCAGAGATGCTGCCCAATGTGAGCTGGAATTTGGGCGGTCTTACGGTATCCTCCATACAGGGCGTCATCGTGGTGCTGTCGGTACTGCTCATGGTTGGGCTTGATTTCATAGTACGGAAGACCAGATATGGGATGGCGATGAGGGCGCTTGCATGGGATATAAAGACGCTGCCCCTGATGGGCGTCTCTGTCAACGCGATAATTGCCCTGACGTTTGCAATAGGGGCAGGGTTTGGCGGTGCGGCTGGGACAATGTATGCGATGGCATTTCCCGTAATAGACCCATACATGGGGATAATGATAGGCTGGAAGGCATTTATTGCCGCCGTAGTTGGGGGGATTGGCTCAATCAGGGGGGCAATGCTTGGCGGCTACATTCTGGGGGCGGTTGAGACTTTTGCCGCAGTGGCTCTGCCTTCGACATACAGGGATTTCATTGCCTTTACACTCCTGCTGATTCTCCTTATTTTCAGGCCGAACGGGATATTGGGAGTACCAAAGACACTAAAGGTATGAGGATACATACGGACTACTTAACATCGAGGCGCTGGCTGCTCTTTGTGCTTACCGGCGTTGGTTTCATAGCCACAGTAATAGTAAGCCGCTTTGGACTCATAGACCAGTACGTTGAGCTTGTTGCAATGTATGTCGGGATAAATATCATACTTGCCCTTAGTTTAAATCTCGTAAATGGCTACATGGGGGAGTTTTCAGTGGGGCACGCGGGGTTTATGGCAGTGGGGGCGTATGGGGCTTCAATATTATCAGTAAAGGTGTTTTCTTCTTCAGCGGGTGTGTGGGTTTTTCCATTAGCTGTAATTACCGGCGGGGTGATGGCAGCCCTTGCTGCGGTCGTCGTGGCTATTCCTTCGTTTAAGACTCGTGGCGATTATCTGGCGATTGTGACGCTGTCGTTTAATATGATAGTGAAATCTGTCCTTGAAAACATTGATGCCGTTGGCGGGCCGCGCGGGTTTCTGGGTATGGAGAAGCTCACAACGCTGCCGTGGACATTTGCATGGACAGTGGTGTCGGTCTGGGCAATCAGGAATTTCGTATACAGCAACATCGGGCGCGGGGTATTGTCAATAAGGGAAGACGAGACAGCGGGGGCAGCAATGGGTGTCGATACCAGAAAAGTAAAGCTCCATGCCTTTGTCGTATCGTCGTTTTTTGCCGGAGTGGCGGGGGGGCTTTACGCCCATCTCCTGCAGTTTATCTCACCCCGGACGTTTGATATAATAAAGTCTACAGAGATACTGATAATGGTCTATTTGGGCGGTGTAGGGTCTATAGCCGGGTCGATTACCGGTGCAGTTATATATACCGTACTGATAGAGGTACTGAGGGTGCTTGGGCAGTGGCGCATGGTTATAATGCCCCTGTTGCTTGTCCTGTTGATGATATTCCGGCCAAAGGGCATATTTGGCTTTATGGAGTTCAGGTGGTTTGAGCCTGTTGCACGAAAGAAAAAAGATGAGGCCGTTGTGCCCTATAGGGCTGCGGCCCGTGAACAAGCCCGTGAACAAGCTGGTGAACTGTTAGCTATCAACGGTCTTACGCATTATTTTGGCGGTCTTTGTGCCCTGTCAGACTTTAATCTCAGGCTCAACTCCGGGCAGATTATGGGAATAATAGGCCCAAACGGTTCAGGCAAGACGACACTGTTTAATCTGATATCAGGCTACTACAGGCCGACGCAGGGAAGCGTACTTTTCAATGGCGCAGAGATTACCCGTATGCGGCCAAATGAGATAAACTCATGTGGTATAGCCCGCACGTTTCAGAACATCCGCCTGTTTAACAACCTCACAGTGACTGACAATGTAAAGGTGGGCATGTTTAATTCTGTGAACTATAATGCGGCGGATGCTATGCTGCGCACGAGGAGATTTAA
This sequence comes from Candidatus Magnetominusculus xianensis, assembly GCA_001541255.1. Lineage (GTDB taxonomy): Bacteria > Nitrospirota > Thermodesulfovibrionia > Thermodesulfovibrionales > Magnetobacteriaceae > Magnetominusculus > Magnetominusculus xianensis. The sequence continues at coordinate 4,951 of LNQR01000088.1, read as the reverse complement.
TGACTGTGAGGGGAAAGAGGTGTCTGAATGCGTACGAATGCTGCTTGAGTTATTCGCGCTTGATAAGTACGCCTCAGAAGCGGCAAAAAACCTGCCCTATGGCCTAAAACGCCGCCTTGAAATAGTAAGGGCGCTTGCCACAAGACCACAGCTCCTCTTGTTAGATGAGCCGGCAGCCGGAATGAACCCCTCTGAGACTGGGGCGCTGATGGAACTTGTCCATCGAATCAGGGATGAGTTTGAACTTACGATAATGGTAATAGAGCACCACATGAGCTTTATAATGGGGCTTTGTCAGAGGATACAGGTACTGGATTTTGGCGTGACCATAGCCGCTGGAGCCCCTGATGAGATTAAAAGCGACAAAAAGGTAATAGAGGCATATTTAGGCAGTTCAGGGGTAAGTACACGCAGGGATAAATAGATGGCGAATGTATTACTATCAATAAAAAACCTTTCAGTAAGCTATGGGAATATCAAAGCATTAAGGGGCATATCCTTTGATATCATAGAAGGGCAGATTACTGCCCTGATTGGGGCAAACGGGGCAGGGAAGTCATCGTTGCTGCGCGCAGTCTCAGGCATGGTCAAATTTGATGGAGAGATAAATTATAGGGGTAGAAATATAAAAGGCATGGCCGCGCATAAAATCGTCTCAATGGGCATAACACATGTGCCGGAGGGCAGGGGGATATTTGGCAGCCTTACGGTAAGGGAAAATCTGACGCTTGCCGCGTGGCTCAGGCGAAATGACCCGGAAGGTGTAAAAAGGGATTATGAACACGTAATAGAGTTATTTCCGCGTCTTGGGGAGCGCGTTGGGCAGTTGTCGGCTACGCTGTCAGGCGGGGAGCAGCAGATGCTTGCCATAGGGCGTGCCCTGATGTCAAAGGGGGATTTAATACTACTTGATGAGCCGTCGATGGGGCTTTCTCCGGTGCTGGCCGATGAGATATTTGGGATAATAGACGAGATAAGCAAGGCGGGGGTGACGATTCTTTTAGTTGAGCAAAACGCCTTTATGGCGCTCCAACTATCGCACCACGGCTGTGTGATGGAAAACGGGGAGCTAACGCTTGAGGGTGCGGCGGCGGAGCTTCTTGATGACCCGCGCGTCAGGCAGGCATATCTGGGGGTATAGTGCCAAAGATTCAAAGGGGCGAAGCCCCGTAGATGGGGTGCAGGGGACAAGTTCCCTGCCGGGAGTTTGAGGGCAGCGCCCTCATTCTTCAAGTTGATTCTATTATGAGACCCTTAATAAGTAGGGAGGAGTGGGATGGGATACACGAATGTGCTGTCAAATCGTCTCACCAAGGCAATGACACGATTTGCTGTGCGTCCCACCCCAAGCTGTACACTGGTTGTTTATTTAAGCAAGAGCGACGCGCCGAAATAAACTATCGCAAACAACAGAGTCCACTTTATTAATCTGTCCAAGTCCACATCGCTATGGTGGTTGTTGTCCATATCGTTACCGCTGTTTGTATTACTACCATTGTCCTTAGTTTCCAGTTCCATAGTTTTTAGTTCCATGTTTGGTCAGCCTCCTTTGTATACATAACCAAAACAATAGTAGTATAGCAAAGATTGTGCCAGAGCTGACAACTGGTGGCAAATTTTTGTGGCATGGAAAATATCACGTGAAAACAAGCTGTTATAATATTCAGCGCGGCAGTTCACCGCCCTCAAAAAAACAACTGTGGGGAATCAGACAACCGATGGCAGATTTTTGACGGTGGATATACTAATGATAAAGCAGCAGTTACTGAAAAATTAACGCTTAGTTGCGGGCGGCGCATGTGCTATGTTACAATCCAAACATTATGGATGAAATCGGAGTGGTAAGAAGCATTGACGGGGTTACTGCCACCGTAGTTGTTGAAAAAAGGCAGACCTGTGAAGGCTGTAAGGAAAACGAGTCGTGCGGAATCAACAGTGACGGTAACGAAAAACAAACTATCGAAATCGCAGCGCTCAACATAGCCGGAGCGAAAATTGGACAAATGGTCAAAGTCACTGCAAAATCCTATACCTATGTCAAGGGGACGCTGTTGGTCTATGGCCTTCCTGCGGTTGCCCTGCTTATAGGGGCAGTGTTTGGCAAGTATATCCTTGCCGGAATGTTTAAGGCGGTAAATCCTGAAACGCTCTCAGCATTTGCAGGGTTTTCCTCATTTGTCATTGCTTTTATTATCTTAAAAATAATTTCCGGGAAAATCGAAAAGAAAACAGAAAACACGCCTGTTATAGAACATATTATCGAACAGTAAGCTCTAATATAAACCGTAAGGGGGAACTATGGACAGTGTTGAAAAAGTTCGCAACGTAGCTATCTTAGGCCACAGCGGCTGTGGTAAAACCACACTTACAGAGGCAATTCTCTTTAACGCAGGTGCAATTACAAGAATGGGCTCCGTTACGGACGGTAACTCGGTCACCGATTTTGACCCGGAGGAGATTGAAAGAAAAGTAACTATTAACGCAGCAGTGGCCACATGTGAATGGTCAGGCTACAGGCTGAATCTCATTGATACGCCGGGTTTTATTAATTTCATGGAAGACACCAGGGGATGCCTCAGAATTGCCGACGGCGCAGTAGTTGTCGTAAGCGCTATTGACGGGGCGCGTGCAGAGACCCAAAAGCTCTGGAAATATGCAGATGAGTTCTTTGTACCGCGTATTGTCTTCGTCAACGAAATGGATAAGGAAAACGCTAACTTTCAGCAAACAATAGAGCAGGTAGAGAAAATATTCTCCCTTGATGCTGTCCCACTCTATATCCCAATGGGCGAGGGATTGGGGTTTACCGGTGTTGTGGATGTATTGAATTCCAGGGCGTATGTGATAAAAGGCGGCAAGTCTGAAGAACAGGATATCCCATCGGAAATGATGGATGATTATGAACTATACAGAAAAAAACTAGTAGAAAAAGTAGCAGAACTCGATGATACACTGCTTGAAAAATACCTTGAGACCGGGGAACTGACACAAGATGAGATAGTTTCCGGGATTCGGCGTGGATGCTGTAAGAGGGATTTTGTAACAGTGGCGTGCGGCTCTGCCGAAAAAAATATGGCCATCACCCAGCTCCTTCAGTCGATTACCTTGTACTTGTCCTCACCGGTTGACAGGTTTAACACGCTGTCGGTGACTGCAAAAAATGCAAAGGATGGCTCAGAGGTGAAACTCCCGCCGGAGGAAAATGCACAGCTTGCGATGTACGTATTTAAGACAATTGCCGACCCATATGCCGGGCGGCTGACAATATTCAGGGTCTTTTCGGGTACGTTAAGGCCGGACGCAACACTCCTGAATCCTACGCGAGGGGCAAAAGAGCGTGTTGGGCAGATATTTCACCTGCTTGGCAAGAAGCAAATCCCGGTTAAAGCGCTTGGCCCTGGTGAAATCGGCGTAGTGGCAAAACTAAAGGAGACCTTGACGGGCGATACCCTTACAGACGAGGCACATCCTGTAGTGTTTTCAACTGTGAAATTTGCCGAACCTATTATCTCCTACGCCATAGAGCCAAAGACTAAGGGCGATGAGGAGAAGGTAAGCACAGGGCTTCACAGGATTCTTGACGAAGACCCTACAATAAAATTCCACAGAGACGCCGAGACCAATGAGATGATAATCTCCGGTATGGGACAGGTACACATAGAGGTAACGCTGCATAAGCTAAAGAGAAAATTTGGCGTTGACGTTGAGATGAAGACCCCGAAAATCCCATACAGAGAGACCATTCGTTCCACTGCGTCTGTTCAGGGCAAGTACAAGAAACAATCCGGCGGCAGGGGCCAGTTCGGCGACTGTTGGATTACTGTTGAGCCGCTGGAGAAGGGTGGCGGGTTTGAATTTGTAGATAAAATTGTCGGCGGCGCTATCCCGCGCCAGTACATCCCTGCGGTTGAAAAAGGCGTCATAGATAAAATGAAAGGCGGTATTATTGCTGGCTACCCGCTCGTTGATGTAAGGGTTTCTCTTTATGACGGCTCGTATCATGCCGTTGACTCATCTGAAATGGCCTTTAAGATAGCCGGTTCTATGGCAATTAAAAAGGCAGTTGTTGCTGCTAACCCAGTCCTGCTGGAGCCGATTATGAAGGTAGAGGTAATTGTGCCGGAGGACAATCTCGGGGCCGTAATCGGAGACCTTAACTCACGTCGCGGTAAGGTCCAGGGTATGGAGTCACAGACCGGTGGAACTCAGAAAATAGCGGCAGCAGTTCCGATGTCAGAAATGCTCACCTATGCAAACCAGCTTCACAGCATAACCAGCGGCAGGGGACTGTACTCGATGGAGTTTTCACATTACGAAGATGTACCGCACGCAACAGCACAAAAGATAATCGCTATGGCCAAGAAAGAGGAAGAAGAGGAATAAAATCAAAAGGCGAGAAAAGCATCATCATTTTGTCTATTGTTGCCCTTGCCCACATATTGGAAATATGGGGTTTTACAGGCAATTATACATGCAACAATAGACAAAATGGTTCATATAAAAACATACTGTTTTATGATATAATCCAATTCATGGAACAACGACTCAGTATAGTCACACTTGGAGTTAGTGACCTCGGTGTTATGCGGAAGTTTTACGAGGCTTTGGGATGGGTGGCTTCGTCTGCCAGTCAAGGTGATGTCGTTTTTTTTCAGGCTGGTGGAGTGGTTTTAGCTCTTTATCCACTGTCTATTGTTGGATGAATTGGATTTAAACTGGTATAAGCTGTAATTACGTACTGTGGGCAGAGGCTGTCCGCAGGGTATTCTTCTTATCCAACAACGTCTAAATGCCTGAGCCGAAACGCTGCCCCCAGTGACATGGCAATCTCACGGCACTTTTCTATGTCCACACCAGGGGTATCGACTGCCGTTGCCGTAACTTCAGGGATGTTGTCCTTTGCTGCGGCAATGAACTTCAACACTGCCTCGTATGCACCCTCAAATGGGGG
>LNQR01000087.1 GCA_001541255.1 Candidatus Magnetominusculus xianensis | reverse complement strand
GGGAAATGGGATATGCGCCTACGGCTGAATAATGGGAGCCGGATGAGCTGAGAGGTTCACGTCCGGTTCTGCGAGGGGCTGGGGGTGCAAACAGGGTGCAACTCTGCACTAAAACACTCCCCAGCTATCCTTGACATGCCCAGACACGACTTTGTAGTTTGGCTTTCTACGCGGGATTATAAATGCCCCCTGCAAGGCTCGAACTTGCGGCCCCAGGATTAGGAATCCTGTGCTCTATCCTACTGAGCTAAGGGGGCATCTTCGGGATATTAACATAATACTGTACGCCAACTCAAGAATTGCCAAAATTTTTATTTCCGCTGTCAACCCCTGTGCAGCGCTGTCCCAAAGGCCGTGACCATTCTGGCGCAGAACTTACTCCATGTGAGATTATCTCTGACAAACTCCTTCCCGCGCTTTGCCGTTTGCTTGTGTTTGTGCCGGTTGAGGTACACATCCATGAGCGCCCCTGCGTAGTCTTCAGTTACTGTGCCGACTGCACCGGAACTTATCACTGAGGCTGCTGTCATCTCCGGTGATACAACCACAGGGGTCTCAGCCGAGAGCGCCTCAAACGGTGAGAGCCAGCCGCCCTGAGATTTTACCGGATGCAGCAGTACATCGGCTGCGTAGTAGAGTTCCCTGAGTTGCTCCCTGTTTATATGTCCGGTGAACTCTACAATGTCGTTGAGACCATGTTCGCTGATATATCTCTTTACTGCTTCAAAATATGCCCCGCCCTGAAATCCCGCCAGTATCAGTCGTATTTCAGGGATTTTATCCCTTAACGAATGGATTGTCTTAACAGCTTCGAGTTGATTTTTATACAGGTTAAACATACCCGACTGAAGGACGGTGAACCGGCCTGTTTTTACCGGTATCGTCTCAGGTGCCGTAGAGAAAAATTCGTAGTTTATCCCGTATGGGATTATCTGGGGCGTAATCCCGTAGAGCGACTTAAAGCGTGCGGCATTAAACTCATCTGCCACTACGACATTTTTTAAATAGCGCCTGACGATAAACTTATCGAAGCCATAAAACAGTGTCTTAAGAAATCGCTTAGGTGTGCCTTCGCGCTCAACACTGCCGCCTAAGAACACCTCCGGAGGTTCGTTGCAAAGCCACACGGCGGGCTTCGATGTTGTAAATGCCGAGAGTTCGGCAGGGCAGTTGTGCAGATTTATTACGTCAAATCTTTTGGCATGGCGGCGCACTCCCTTGCTTAAGAGCCATGTGTTCTTGAGCAAATCGCGCCAGTCGTTTGATGCCCCAAACGGCAGTGTTATGATTTCCGAGTCAACAATATCCCTTTTGATTTCGGGGATGACTCCGGTTGTGAGCAGGGCGTGTTCGATTTTGTTTTTTGAGAGATAGTTTAAAAGCTCCACTATGACCAGTTCTGCCCCGCCGTAGATATACATCTGTGGGGCTGCGATAAGTATGCGCATATTAATACAGCAGACGCCTCATAAGTTTTATAAACGGCTTTAATTTGTTCATTGCAGCCTTTATGATAAAATGAGCAACAATGTCGGCAATTCTGATGCCTTCATCTCTTGCAGATTCTAAAACATAAATTAGCGATTTTAAATAATTTGACTTCATAGAAAAGTTATGACTATTGAAAAATTTCATTATAAAGAGTATTCTTAGTTGCTCACCGTAAAATCTGGTTAGTTTTGATGGTTTAATGTCAACCATGCGTGTGAGTATGTGAGCGGCAGAAAGAAAATTTTTCATTATATCCTCAGCTTTTGAGTTGGCTGTAAATCTCTGGGGATTTTTGTATATCCCCAGGACAACCCTTGGCCTTGTACTAAAATAGACATATTTGCGTTTTAATAGTGCCTGTCCTGCAAAAATCTGATCGGCACAGTATGGCAGCGCCTCATTTAACTGTATATCTATCAGGTCAATAACCCGCATAAGGTTTGCCTGAAGATAGCCGCATATTAGCTCTCCATCGTGGAGTAGTCTGTCCTGAATAAATTTTATTCCCTCTTTTTTGACACTTCTGCCTTCAAACACATTTATTAGTGCACTTTGCCCCTGGCTTGTTTCAATAAAAAATGGCGAAACGCTCATGGAAATAGAATCATCCCTTTCCATAATGCGCGCAAGCTCATGTATATCGTTATCTTTATGAAACTCATTTGTAACGAAAAGGAAGTTCAGGTAAGTGCCTCGTGCCTCAGAGATACATTTTTTCCAATTAGGCAGTCTGCCAATGTTTACTGAGTTTTCTATAATTCTAATATTTGGGAAAAGCGCTGTTAACTCCCCTGCAATTTTAACTGAATTATCAGTAGAGGCATTATCTACAATCAGTATCTCGAAGGCATCATGAGGCAGACTAATATTCCGGCAGGAAATTATTGTGTCTCTAATATAAGCAGCTCCGTTATAGTTTGGTATCGCTACTGTTAGTAACACAAAATATATCTCATCTTAAATAACTAAAAATTCTTAACCTATCAACCTCTACTTCGAGGAAGAACTCTTCGCTGCGCTTAATCTGCTGTGTGAGCTTCCAGGGGCCGCCGTCATTGGCAACATATAAATAATCCGGAGAGAGGCTTTCAGAAGTATTATGAAAGGCAATGTATCCACCCTTTTTTTATGATTTCAAGCGAATTGTCAAAATCGCGTTTTACAGCCCCATACTTGTGGTTACCATCTATAAAAATCATGTCAAAATGCGTCTGACTTTTTTTTAACTCCGGCAGCACCTGAGCCGAATCTCCTTTTATAAGGGTAACTCTGTCACGGCCAACATAGTCCATCACAGTCTTGACGGGAAAGGTTTCACATACATGTGTGTTTCCATCCTCAGGGACGAAATCCTCAAAATAATCAATGCCTGTAAAGGTGGTATGTTTTGTGTGATTCTTTAGAAACTTAAGCGTGCCGCCTTTAAATATCCCTATCTCTAAATATGATGGATCATTTACTTCCCTTTCCAATTCCATCAGCACCGCTAAAAGTGCGTACATCTCCCGTACCGTCAGGTCTGTGAGATATTTACTCTTTTCAATGTTTTGAGGGTCGTGCCTTAATGTCTCTACCACAATGTGAGGTAAGGCATATTTAATATATTTCCTTAAATCCATCGTCTTGCCCTGGTCATAGATTTGTAAACCTTAAGGAATCCTCAAGCATCTCCCTGAGATCGGCAGAGTCTCTTTTAATATTAATAGCATCGCAGCTTTTAAATGGGTTTGTTCTGGAGTAGTCGTTGATGATTACCCGCTTTGAATGGAAAATGCCAAAGATTATTTGGTGATAGCAAATTCCCGCTTCTTGTAATTGTCTGATTGTGATGGCCTTATAGGTCTCTTTTCTTGCCGTTGTAATAATAATATTTACCCTGCCGGTGTTGTATAGCTTGTTTATGACTCCTATGTTTTCCTTTATGCCACTGGCAGTTCCCCATAATGGGTCAAAGTATTGGCCGGAATTTTTCATTAATACACCGTCTAAATCCACAAAAATAGTGCTGTAGGTTGCTTTATACGCATTCCAGTCTTCAAGCGTACCCCAGTCTGCGTAATCTGTTACAAACAATGGCTCAAACACCGAATTTTCTAACAGCATATCATAGATTATGTGAGAGACATAGAGGTTTTCGTATGACTTTAATTTATTAAAATGTCTTAAATACTCATCTGCCGATAAGAAGGAATATCCACCGGTACAAAAAAATGAACTGATCACCTGTTTTTCGACAATGTTTTTTACCAGCTTATTGTCATCCAACATGATATAGCTCTTATTGCCTGCGTTGACAGAAGGCATTTTGCTTATATCGTACACAGCAACTGCGTTTTGTTGTTGAATTTTACAGTTGAAGGTATTATCGGAATCTTTTATAAAAATAGGTCCTTTAATGGTTTCATGTTCGATAGCCCTTGCTATTGTCTCTGGCTGGCTGTTTGTTGGGGTATCAAGTACCACTGTGGTGAGTCTGTCTTCAACGCCTATATCCCTGAATGCCTCTGCTAGTCCTGACAGACAATTATATCTGTCAACATGTTCTTTAAGGATAACCAGATAAATCCTGCCGACATTGGTTAAATCTAAACCCCGAATTGATTCGGTCACCATGAGATTGCCATTTGGGTGGGTTAACATCCACTTAGGTCTCATCTCTGGAAACCTCTGGGATTGCCCTGCTGCAGGTATGATTAAGCTCACCATTGTGATGTTATGCTATCACAGTGTCCCACTGTATGTCAATACGATTCAAGGTGAATTAGTTCTATCCATAAGCTACTGGTGTTTTGCCAATATACGTTGCCTATAAAAATAAATGACTTACGATTTACCTTACGCTGCTTAACACATAGTTGTAATATGCTCTCTACACATGCTACAATGGTGCTAAGAAGGAGGACAAGTAAAATATGAAAGCACGGGTACTGCTGATTGATCCCCCGTTCCAGGTATTTTTTGAACAAAGCCATAATCAGTTTCCTTTGGGGTTAGGATATCTGGCAGCATCTCTTGAAAAAAACGGCATTGAAACATTAATTCTGAATGCAGATTACAGCCCTACGATTAAATCAGTGGTATCCGAAAAACAGATGATTGATAAATATGAAGATTATATCAATGCCATAAAAACACATGACCATCCCTCTTTTAAAGAAATCAGGGCCATAATTGAGGATTACAATCCAACCATTGTTGGCGTCACCGTGAGGACCCCTAAATATATGTCTGCATTAATAGTTGCTTCTGTCGTTAAGTCTGTAAACAAGAATATATCTGTCGTTTTTGGAGGCGTTCATCCGACTCTTTTACCTGAAATTGTGATTAAGAATGAAAATGTTGATTTTGTGGTCAGAGGCGAAGGTGAGATAACTATCGTAGAGTTAGTGAAAGGATTAGTTAACGATATTGAAAACGTTAAATCAATAACATATAAGAGGAACGATACGATTATTCATAATCCTGATAGGGAGCTTATTCATGATATGGATTCAATCCCTTTCCCTGCAAGACACCTGATGATTAAGAAAACAGACGATCCCAATTATTATAATATTATATTTGCCACAAGAGGATGCCCTCATAATTGTACCTTTTGTGCATCTAAAAATATTTGGACAAGACAAGTGAGGTTTAGATCACCCAAAAACGTAGTAGATGAAATTGAGTTTGTAAAAAACAAATATAAATGTAATATATTTAACTTTATTGATGATAGTTTTGTTGTTAATCCAAAATATACCATTCAGATATGTGATGAGATAAACAGGAGAAAGCTGAAAATAAAATGGGTCTGTGAGACCCCTGCCAGTTCTGTTACAGACGACCTTATTAAACAAATGAAAGCTGCAGGGTGTTATTCGCTAATGTTTGGCGTTGAGTCAGGTAATGCCGAAATATTAAAAAAAGTAAATAAATCATCAACAAAAGAAGAAATGATACTGGCGGCAGCGCTGGTTAAAAAATACAAATTGAGACTAACGTGCGCATTTATGATAGGATTTCCCTGGGATACCCGTGACACGATAAGAGAGACTGTCGAATTTATGAAAGAGCTTGACCCTGACCTGGCAGGTATTAGCATTACGATACCGTACCCTGGAACGGAACTGTACAATACATATATAGAAGAAGGCTGTTTTAATAAAGAAGAAGATATCGACTATACATATTTTAATCAAATAAATCCACGAATGTTTAATCGGAATATCGAGGAAGAGGATCAGATAAAGATTGTTGCCAATATTGTAAAAATATTTAATAATCACAATAGATTGAAATTAATTAAAGGTTTATTTAATAATCCCAGGTTATATTTTAACCTTCTAATAGGAAATAAAAATATTGGTGTCAAACTACTAATTAATATGTTGAGGTATTTGATAAGATAGCTTTCAACGACAGATATTACGATGTTATAGGTTTCATCTATGTTTCATTATATAACCGGAACTATTGATATTTATTGCAGTTTTTACAGATTTGGTTATATCTTTTGCTCTTATGAAAGTTTTTGACAATATCAGAGGACAGTGTTTTTGATAATGAGCCATCTGCGTAAACATTGCCTAGGTTAAACACTCTGTAATCGCGTCTGAGACAGCATGGTAGCATATAACCACTCCAATTTATCAAAAACTCGTCCACAGTCCATCTGCAATTTTCGTATAAATCTTTTCCATTAAAAAGTACGGAGGGCTCCTGATATGTGAATATATCATGTTTATGACAAAATTGTATTGCGCCGTTTAATTCATTTTTTATAGTAGCCGCCATTTTTGGTTCAGAAAGCCCTTCCCTGTTATTGCCGTATGGACTCCAGTCTTCCTGAAGATTGAAAAATATGGAGTCAAACCGCACTTCTGCTAAAAAATATACTATATCCATGAGTTCCATATAGTTATGAGAGCTTATCGTAGTGGCAAAAGACAACTCCACAGGAATATTAACGTGATCCCTGATGGTTCTCATTTTTATAAGGTTTTCTTTTAGTTGAACTAAATTAAGATTCCGTCTTAGAATATTGGCTCTATCGGCGTTGACTGTGTCAACAGATACTCTGATTCTATCAATATTTTTTAAAACATTGCCGAGCGCTTCACAAATAATAGTACCATTTGTGAAGACATCTACCCATATATGTCTTTTTTTTAATTCCGAAAAAATCTCTGCAGCACCTGTATGCAAAAAAGTCTCACCAAGGTCTACTATTACGACTATGGAATATGTAGGGATTTCTCCTATCATAATTTTTAGTTTTTCCACATCTGCAAAACCTTGTTGCTCATAATTATCTCTTGTACACAGACTACACCTCAGATTGCATACGCTGCTTATTCCTAAATTATACATAAGCGGAAGTGACCCTGTGAGTTTTCTTATATATTTTTTCAGGTTGTGCCTAATTAAAAAGACAGCTTCAGCCATAGGCCTTCTTAGTAGAGTTTTCCTAAAGAAATTAGCAATCACATTATCTCAGCGGCAGCAAAGCCTTAGAAACTGCTGTATATTGCTCTCTGCACGCATTATGAAAAAATTCACAGTAGTGTGTTCTATGTCCATATCTTCATTTAAACTTAACATAATTCTCTCATATTATCATAGTGCTTTATCATAAGTCAAGACTGCAAGCGCTTATGATTTTTAACATTGTATCCTTTAAATACTGAGTAATTAAAGGTGTTTTAGAATATGGTATAATTCTTAGAAAATTAAAGAATTGTAATAGGCTGTAGTGTTCTGCATAAAACTTGTACCGCATAAAGTAGGCGTGAACAGCATCGTCGATATATTTCATAATTATTAGAATTTTTGTCCTGTCATAATCTGATTGAAAGAGGTTTAGAGACCAGTTATAACATGCATCCTGCCTTATTTTTACAATGTCCTGAAGTGGGGTTTCTATGAAATTGTCTAAAAAATCAATTAGCACCAAAGACTCACCAGAAAAAAGCATATTTGAAAAAGTTAAATCGCCATGACAAGGTCCAAGGGGCAGTTCAATATTTTCTCTAATTGACAATACAGCTTTGTCAAGTCTGCCGATAAACTCATTATCAATTTCAGGCAGCAGTGGGTTCAGCATTATATTTCGTCTGATATTCTCGTATTTATTTAAGAAAAATTCTTTTTTAACAGACGCAATTGTACTGCTGCTAATACTATTTTCGATAAACGAGATAATGCGGCTCAGAGTTAAATCGATTTCCCGTTTCGATGAGAGCTGTAAGTGTGTAATGTAATCGTTACAATTGTAATAGTCCATGCAGAAGCCATATGTGCTGCCGTCATGGTATTCACCGAGTACTTTCGGAATTATCAGATAATCAAAAGTGTTTCTTTGATAAAATAATTCCTGCTTTTCCTTCTGTTTCCTAAGACGCGGGATGTAATCATTGTCAGATATGGTTTTTCTGGCTGCGTATTTGCCATTTAGCCAGATAACTTCAACGCAGCACCCGGAATTGCCCTTAATTTTTATGTTCATAGCTGTGATAATCCTATTATAGCAGACACTGAATTTACTGTACAAGCCCTTGTGTTTTTTATATGTGTGCTGGTAGTATAAGTACGGTTGGACTAACAAATCAAGCTACAGTGGAGCTGCCTATGCCCTCTGATTTGAACAAACAGATATTTGGCCCGTTTACTGTGAAGACTAAGTATGCGAGGCGTCTGTTAAAAGATTTAAGCAGCTTTAAATATCTTTTTTTATCAGGCAGCCATGCTGAATTCAAAAATTTTCTGTATTCCAAAACAATGGTCCCTACAGGTGAGGGATCGCAGAAATGGCTTTATTACCTAACTGATTACAGAAAAATCAAAAAAGACCCTTTTAATGCCCCTCTTCCCAAGTACATTGAAATGGAGACTACCACCCTTTGTAACAAGCGCTGCCATATCTGCGAGTACATCTACTGGCCAAAAGATGAACAGGTTAAACGGCATCTCACGCTTGATGAGTTTAAACATGTGGTAAATCAAATCCCTGACCTTCGCTGGGCTAACCTTACAGGGGAGGGTTCGTCTTTTCTCAACAAAGACTATCCTTTGATGTTGAAATACCTGTCGGACAAGACAAAGGCATCGATATGGCTTGTTGACCACCTGAGCGATATAACTCAGGAGCAGCTTATACAGGACGTTTTTCCTTTTGTTAAAGGGATTTATGTCTCTTGTGACGCTGCAACAAAAACCACCTATGAATCTATAAAGGCAGGATGTAATTTTGACAACGTTGTGGCTAATCTGCGCGCAATTATCGATTATAAGCGCAGGCATAAAACACCATTTCCTCATCTGACCTTCAGATATGTAATCCTGAATAATAATATGCATGAAATGCCTCAGTTTCTTGATCTGTTGAACTCAATAGCAGAGGCCCATGAATGGGGCGGGTCTTCTTCTTATGTGGAGTTTACCGGTCTGTTGTTTTTCCCTGAAATTGAGCATTACTTTGTAGATGAGGTGCCGCAGGCTATAATCAAAGAATTGTTAAAGCGAAAGGGAGGGATTGATTTTCAATTTGTACATGCCGAACAGAAAAGGAACCCGCCGCTTGAGCGCTGCGATGCGTGGATGGAGCCATATATTATGCTGCCAGGCTATGTGCTTCCCTGTTGCAGTGTGATGATGTCAAACAGGAGGCCGTTTCTAAGGCACTACTCGTTTGGAAATGTATTCGAGAAGGATTTTAAAGAACTCTGGAGGGGTGATTATTATTCGCGGTTCAGAAAAACCGTATTAGACCCATGCGGGGCGGTTCCCAGTCTTTGTGTCGGCTGCAGGGCCTTTCAAACGCAGCACAGAATTGATAAATATGGAATCTGGGACATACACAAGTAGCCATTGGGCACGTAATCAAGACTATCTTTAACTGTCTACGGTGAAGTCTCTCCGAGTCTATCACTATGCGGAAGGATAGTGCTTAGGGCCTGCTTGTAAAATGTGCTGCGGCGTAGGATACAGCAGTCCATATGTGCGCCTCAAGCCGGAGTGGTACTTCAGCATCCTGAGAGCCTTGCAATGTCTGCATCCACCATCATGTGTACAATAGCCTCGAATGTTAACTTAGGTGACCAGCCGAGGACTTTTTTAGCCTTTTCAGGGCTGCCCAAAAGCGTGTATACCTCTGTGGGGCGGCTGAATTTTGAATCATACCTGACATAACCACCCCAGTCGTCTATGCCCAGACGCTTAAACGCGGTGTCAAGAAACTCGCGTATGGAGTGGACTTCACCTGTGGCAATGACATAGTCATCCGGTCTTTCGTGCTGGAGCATGAGCCACATTGCCTCGACATAATCACCTGCAAAGCCCCAGTCGCGCCGTGTGTCGATGTTGCCAAGTATCAGTTCAGCGGCAAGGCCAAGTTTAATTTTGGCCGCCCCGGTAGAAATCTTCCGGGTGACAAACTCCTGTCCTCTGATCGGGGATTCGTGATTAAAGAGTATGCCGTTAGCGCAGAACATCCCGTAGCTTTCCCGAAAGTTTACGGTCATCCAGTAGCTGTAGAGCTTGGTAACGGCGTAGGGGCTTCGCGGCTTAAACGGTACTGTCTCGTTTTGGATGCCGCCAACGCTGTTGTTGCCAAACAGGTCACCAGTTGACGCCTGAAAGAGCCTCGCGCCTGGGGCAGCAGAGCGTATCGCGTGAAGCAGGTAAAGCACCCCAAGGGAGTTTACCTCTGTGGTGGTCTTTGGCTGCTCCCATGAGACGCCGACAAATGACTGGGCGGCAAGATTATATACCTCGTCAGGGGTGATGAGTTTTATGATGGACATAAGGGATTTTTCATCGGTTATGTCACCGGTAACAAATTCTATGCCGCTGGTAACGCCCAGATAGTCCGTGTTACTGAAGTTGGGATTAGAGTACCGGCGAATAAGCCCATAGACCCTGTATCCCTTGTCAAGAAGCAGACGAGCCAAATATGGCCCATCCTGCCCAAGAATTCCGGTGATTAATGCCGTTTTTTTTGCCATTTTCACGATGTACCTCTCATTTTTTGCACCCTCTCAGCCTTGAAATCGATTATAACAAAAATTGCTTGATATTAAAAATAAAATATAGTATAGTTACAGTCTAAAATTCCGAACGAAAGAGGTTAAGAGAAATGGCAAACACTGTACACATCATTGACGTGACGAATCGTGACGGCGTTCAGACGTCCAGGATACTCCTTCCTAAGCTGTCAAAGACGATGCTCAACATCTATCTCGACGAGATGGGGATATTCCAGTCCGAGGTAGGGTTCCCGACACTAAAGCATGAGGTTGGATATATCAATTCCAATCTAAAGCTGTTTGAAAAAGGTGTTATGAAGCAGATTCATCTTGAGGGCTGGTGCAGGGCTGTGGTAGAGGACATTGAGACAACATTTAAGAATTGTCCAAAGATGAAGCATATAAACATCTCCGCCTCCACGTCCGACATTCTCATACAGGGCAAGTTTCAGGGCAGGAAGACATTTAAAGATGTAATAGACGGGATGGTAAAGGCACTAAGGGCGGCCAAAGACGCGGGGGCAGAGACCGTTGGGGTAAACGCAGAAGATGCCTCAAGAACTGATATAGATAAACTTGAGGAATTTATAATCGCCGGTAAGGAAAACGGCGCCTCAAGGTTCAGATACTGTGATACGCTTGGCAGTGAAGACCCGATTTCCATGTATGAAAAGATAAAGACCCTGTCAGAAAGGACGAAATTCCCTATAGAGATGCACTGCCACAACGACCTCGGCATGGCTGAAGCGATATCCATAGCTGGGGCACGCGGCGCAATCGAGTGCGGGATAGACACATATGTCAACACGACCGTTAACGGCTACGGCGAGCGCGCGGGGAATGCCGACCTTGTATCGATACTCCTGGCGCTGAAGTTTTCTCCGTATTTCATAAAGCAAGGGATCGTGAGCGACGAAGTCAATCTAAAGATGTCATGGAAGATTGCGCGCTATGCCTCATATGCCTTTGGGCTTCCAATTGCAATTAACCAGCCCGGCGTTGGGGCGAATGCCTTTGCCCATGAATCCGGTATTCACGCCGACGGCACACTCAAAGACCGGCGCAACTACGAACTCTATGACTATGAGGAAGTAGGACGCGGCGAACCAGACCTCCTGCAGACAGGCAGGGTGATAACCACAGGGGCATATGGCGGCGTTACGGGCTTCAGGCATGTGTATGACGGCCTGGGGATTCACTTTAACAGCGACTACGAGGCCAGAGAGATACTTGAGCTAGTCCAGTACGCAAATCTCCACACGCAAAAACCGCTGACAGACGACGAGCTGAGGTTAATCGCAAATCACCCCGACGAGGCAAGGGGAATACTGAGGTTAAGCCTATGACAACACATAATATAACGCTGATACCGGGTGATGGCGTAGGGCCGGAGATAACTGATGCAGTGGTGAGGGTGATAGCCGGTGCCGGTGTCTCAGTAAACTGGGACATTCAGCACGCGGGAACAGATGTCTTTGAGGCCGAGGGTGATCCGCTTCCCAGGCGCGTCATAGACAGCATCAAGAAAAATAAGGTAGCGCTTAAAGGCCCGGTTACAACGCCGGTTGGAACGGGCTTCAGGAGTGTAAATGTAACGCTGAGGCAGGAGCTGGATTTATACGCCTGTCTGCGCCCGTGTAAGTCATATGAGGGGGCGCGGTCTGTTTATCCCAATGTTGACCTTGTCGTAGTGCGGGAAAACACCGAAGACCTGTACGCCGGTATAGAATTTCAAAAGGACAAGCAAGAGACGTTGCAACTCATAGATTTCATAAAATCAAAGACGAACAAGTCCATCCTTGCCGACTCAGGCATAAGCATAAAGCCGATTTCTGTTTTCGGCACAGAGAGGATAGTTCGGTTTGCCTTTGAGTATGCCAGAAAAAATGGCAGAAAGAAGGTAACCTCAGTCCACAAGGCAAACATAATGAAACATTCCGATGGGCTGTTCTTAGATGTAGCCAATAACGTAGCGAAGTCATACCCCGACATCGCTTACGAGGACAGAATCATCGACAACATGTGTATGCAGTTGGTGCAGAAGCCGGAGTTATATGATGTGCTGGTGCTGCCGAACCTGTACGGCGACATAGTATCAGACCTTGCGGCGGGGCTGATAGGCGGGCTGGGGCTTGCCCCGGGGGCAAATATAGGCAGTGAGATGGCGGTCTTTGAGGCCACACACGGCAGCGCGCCAAAGTATAAAGGCCTAAACAAGGTAAACCCGATGGCGATGATGCTCTCAGCAATAATGATGTTAAACTACATAGGCGAGCGCGATGCAGCCACACGTCTGGACAATGCAATTGCCTCAATAATCAAAGAGGGCAAACACGTCACCTACGACATGAAACCCACGCCTGATGACCCCACAGCGGTAGGGACAAAAGAAGTCGCAGACGAGATCATAAGACGCATTAATGGGTAGCTAACCCTTTTGACTCTTTAGGAAGGAATAGAAAACAAGGGGCAGCCCAATACTGTGCGGTACAGGAATTGCTTAACAATTTACGGTAGAGGTTGAGAGCAGTCCTAAAGCTACAATTATCAGCACATCTTATAA
>LNQR01000086.1 GCA_001541255.1 Candidatus Magnetominusculus xianensis | reverse complement strand
AAGAGAGAGAGAGAGAGAGAGAGAGAGAGAGAGAGAGAGAGAGAGAGAGAGAGAGAGAGAGAGAGAGCAAAATCCGTGCCAACTGACCTTTCCTAACAAACATATCACGAGGTATGTAATACACCTTGCCTCCCAGATTCTCTAAATTCCCTGTTGCATAGTAACATTAAAATTAAACATATGTCAACAAATATTTATATGAATTTTACTCCACATCGGTAATTCTTAAAATCTAAGGTCTATTACCTTTTTCTGGCTATAAATGCCTCATGCCGTGAAGCATGACACATATCGCTTATTTATGAAATTAGACAATATCTTATGTTAAACCAATATTATCAGCCCTGAGGTTGCTGCAAGAACTTGAGAGTGCAGAAGTACTCTCAAGTCAACAGTCAAAAGTATCAATCCCCGAAGGATTTCATTATGGCGCCCGTACCCGCAGAGGTTACCATTTGGGCGTATCTTGATAAGTAGCCGGTCGTTATCTTCGGCTTTGCGGGCTTCCAACCCTTAAACCTTTGTTTTATTTCTTCTTCTGAAACCAGCATGTCGAGGCGTCTTTCGTGTATATCTATACTTATTATATCGCCGTCTCTGAGTACTGCTATCGGGCCGCCTTCCATAGCCTCTGGTGATACGTGCCCGATACACGGGCCGCGCGTGCCGCCGGAGAACCTGCCATCGGTTATCAGCGCTACTGATTCACTAAGCCCCATACCGGCAATTGCCGCCGTAGATGTCAGCATCTCCCTCATACCTGGGCCGCCTTTTGGGCCTTCACATCTTATCACCACTACATCGCCAGGCTTGATTTTCCCTTCCAGTATTACCTTTATCGCCTCATCCTCTGAGTCAAACACACGCGCCGTGCCCTCAAATCTCATCATCTTTTCTATCACCGCCGACTGTTTCACTACGGCGCCGCCCGGGGCAAGCGTCCCTTTCATTATCGCTATGCCGCCCTGTGCGTGGTATGCCTTTTCGATGGGTACGATTACCTCCTCATCCACAATGGCCGCGTCTCCTATGATTTCAAATACCTTTCTGCCCGATACTGTGATATGGTCGTGCAAAAGGTGCGAGAGCCGCATTTGCACCGCAGGGATTCCCCCAGCATGGTGTAAGTCCTCAAGGTAGTGCTGCCCGCCTGGGAGCATGTTGGCTATGTGTGGTGTGGTCTTGCTTAACTCATCAAATACATCTATAGGCAGTTTCACACCTGCATCGTGGGCTATCGCCGGTATATGAAGCACCGTGTTGGTTGAGCCCCCAAGTGCGGTGTCAATCCTTATCGCATTTTCAAATGCCTTTTTCGTCATTATCTTTCTGGGTGTTATACCTTTTTTCACCAGCTCGATTACCCTTCTGCCGCTTTCAAAGGCAAGGCGTTTTTTCTCTGAAGATATGGCCAGAGATGAGGCGCAGTAGGGCAGAGACATCCCAATGGACTCCGTCACGCAGGCCATCGTGTTGGCCGTATACATGCCCTGACACGAACCCGCACCCGGGCAGGCACACATCTCAAGCTCACCTAATTCTTTATCCCCTATCAGGCCCTGCCTGTGCCGTGCGACGGCCTCAAACGTGTCATTAACCAACGACAGTCGCTTTCCTTTGAGATAGCCGGAGTGCATCGGCCCGGCCGTTACAATTATTGATGGTATGTTTACACGTGCTGCGGCCATCAGCATTGCAGGGGTTATCTTATCGCAATTAGTTAGTAATACCAGTGCGTCAAACTGATGTGCGTTTGCTATTGTCTCTACCATGTCTGCTATCAGCTCTCTTGATGGAAGCGAATAGTGCATCCCGCTATGCCCCATAGCTATTCCGTCGCATATGCCGGGAACTCCAAAGAAAAATGGATACCCACCTCCCGTGTGAACCCCCTTCTCTATAAAACGCTCAAGCTCCCTCATACCCACATGTCCGGGGATTACGTCGGTAAAACTGCTTGCAACGCCTATGAAGGGCTTGTTCATTTCTGTCTTCGGGATACCTGTTGCGTAAAGCAACGCCCGGTGCGGCGCCCTGTCCACACCCTTTTTTATCTTATCGCTTCGCATTATCTCGTGTCTCCTTATTTGAACTAATTCAGCGACCGTTTGTACTCCCTTATCATCTCCGCTATTTTATCTTTTTTGTAGAGTTTGGTCTTTTGCAGTTCCTTTCGTCTGATGTCCTCTTCTGTTGTCAGGTATCTCTTCTTGTCAATTTCGTCAATCTGTGTATCAAGGGTCCTGTGGTCTTCCTCTAGCTGCTTGAATAATTCGTTTTGCTGTCTCAGGCGTTCGATGATTTCCTCTTCCGTCATTATGGCCTCCTTACGTTAACGTATTATAGCAGGGCCCTTAGTAGCCCTCATGATTTATCACCTTATAAGACGGTATCTCCCCATTATTGTGCTGCAGAGCGAGTATGACGCTTCAATGCAGTCATTTACGCCTATTCCTGTGTATGAGTTTCCGTGGAGGTAGAGTCCGTCGTGCGCCTTCAGGGACTCATTGATAGTGTCTAATCGGGCAGCGTGCCCTTTGTTATACTGTGGTATGGCGCGTTCATGTCTGAATATTTTTACCAATTCCGGCTGCCCTTTTACTTTTATTATATCAGAAAGCTCAGAAAATACGGTATCAATAATTTTCTCGTCATCGAGGGCTGCAATATCTGATGCCCTTGCCCCTCCAAGCATCGTGCGAAAGAGCATATACCCCTCTGGCGCACGGCCTGTAAATGTACTTGAGTCGCATAGTGTCCCCAAAATCTTTCTGCCTTCCTTATATGGGATTAGAAAACCAAACCCATCGAAATTGCTCCTGACCGCCTCACGCTTAAATGCCATTGAGACTACCGTTACGTATGGATAGGGGATTTCTGCAAGACACTCTGATATACCATTGTCAAGTCCCTTTAACATATCTTTTGCCGTGTGTGCCGGGGCTGCCAGTACCAGTATGTCTGCCTCTTCCGGCGGGGAATCTTTGAAATAGATTTGATACTTATTGGCCTTCTTTTCTATTGCTATAACGCGCCGGTTATTGACAAGGGCGCTGCCGAGTTTTTCAGCGAGGGCGTCGATTAATGTACCCATCCCATTTTGAAACGAGGTCAGCACGCCGCCAGGTCCGGCTGATACGCTCTTACCTGTCTTCCTTGCTGCCCATTTCATTCTGAGCATTCCAAGTATCAGGCTGCCGTATTTGGCCTCAAGGTTATATATCTTCGGAAAACACGATTTTAGTGACAACTGTGTTGAGTCCCCTGCATAGATGCCCGATGCCATCGGGTCTATCAGCGTCTCATATGACTCGCGGCCAAGCCGCCTGATGGCAAACTCAGAAAGCGTCTCATCAGCGGAAGTAGAGCGCGGCGCTATGGTCTCAAGTATTATCCTCAGTCGGCCTTGAACACTGAGCAAGTCAGATTTAAAAAAATCCAATCCACCCTCAGGGATGAGATTAAGCCTGCCGCGTGAGTATACATATCTCTTTCGTGCCTTGTCGCTGCTTTTAAGCGGCATGAGATTAAGGGCTGCCGCAAGCTCAAGGGTCTTTGGTCTATTATTGAGAAAGCCGTTTACGCCGCCCTCAAGCAGGAAGCCATTTTGTCTTTCAGTCCAGATTTTACCGCCCGGACGCGCTAGTTCCTCATATATGGTTACACTACCGCTAGGACAGGCGTCCTTCAATAAGAATCCCAGGGCAAGCCCTGATATACCACCGCCAATTATCGCTGTTTTCATGTTCCTATGTGCAGGAAGTTCTTATGTTTCATCCGCCCCTACCTTATTATTCAAGTACTTCGTTAATGAGGGTTTTTAGTGCCTGTATGAATACAGGGTGCGTGTTTAACGATTTAACCCTCTTTAGGATTATACCACGTTTTAATGCAAAATCCCTATAGAAAATATCTATCTCGTATAAAGTTTCTATATGGTCTGAGACAAAACTTATTGGCACTACAAGTATGTCCTTTATACCGTCCCCGGCGAGCATTTCGATAGTGACTTCTGTTGATGGTTCAAGCCACTTAACCGGGCCGCTTCTGCTCTGGTAAGACTGGTGAATCTCGCGGCCCTTGAGTGCCGGTCTGAGGGCGTCTATAGTCTTGTTTATCTCAGTAACGTAGGGGTCACCCTGCGTAATGAAATACTCCGGCAGTGCGTGGGCACTGAAGATTATATGTGGGTATCTGCCATCAAACTCTGCAATCCCCTCATTAATAAGCTCAGTAAGGGCAGCAATATAGAGGGGGTTATCAGGCCACGATCTTATATACCTGCATCTGGCAGGATATTTCGTTGACAGCACACGCTCAAGTTCACCAAATGAAGAGCCTGTTGTGGCAAGACTGTAATGTGGATAAAGGCTGAGGGCAATGAATTCCCTTATGCCTGAGTCATAGGCCGTTTTCACTGCGTCCTCTATGTATGGATGCCAGTATCTCATACCTGTAAATACGGCAAACTGCGGTTGACTCAGGGCATTTGACAGTGCTTTTGCCTGGTCTATGGTGATGCGGGAAAGCGGTGAGGCGCCGCCTATTTGTGCATACATGGAGCGGCTTTTCTCTGCCCTTGTTGCAGCTATCAGGGCTGCTATTGGCCTTTGCATAAACGGCGGGCCAAGTTTTATTATCAGCCTGTCAGAAAACAGGTTATAAAGAAATGGGCGCACGGCATCAAGCGAATCAGGACCGCCAAGGTTTAGTAACAATACACCGATAGTCTCCATGAATCACCCTCGTAACAGAACCAACTTAAAGAATGAGGGCTCTGCCCTCAAACTCCCGGCAGGGAACTTGTCCCCTGCACCCCATCTATGGGGCTTCGCCCCTTTGAATCAGACTATAGCATATCTCTCGCATCACGATTGTGCATTACTTTTCCCCAAAAATTCCTTCAATTTATCCAACGAATCAGATTTCCTGATAATATTTTTAAATTCCTCTAATTTGTCAACAATGGATATAATGCGAACTATATCCATCAGCTCAAGCCCGGCTGAACCATATTTGAGTTCAAGTCCTAACTCAATCCCCTCAAGTAAGCCTTCCAGTTTGCCCTCGACTCTGCCTTCAACTTTGCCTTCCAGTTTGCCCTCGACTCTGCCTTCAACTTTGCCTTCCAGTTTGCCCTCGACTCTGCCCTCAACTCTGCCCTTAAAAAAGATTTCCTTATATAAATCACTCTCATTTATATCAATCGTTATAGGCATCTTCTTTACCTCCTGAGTAACCTTATTATACAACTTTCGTAAGTCTGATAGATATAGCAATTTCAAAATGTAGTCTTTCCTTATTTTTAACGGTAACATGGACAATTTCTCTAAGATTTTGGCAATAGTAATGTCCATATTGTCCGATTTGCATAATATCGCTAACACAATATCTTCGGGTTTATCACTTTGCAGCAGCTCTGAACAGTCGATGTCCCGAATATCGAGTAATTCATATGAATAACTGCCTACTTTATTTTTCATGTTGATGGGTTTATCTCCCACATATAAAACCACCTGTCTGGGCAGTTTCTCGTACTGATTATAAACAAGCGCTGAATAAAGATACATTCTTTTGAGCATTTCCATGTCGTTAGTACTCTGAATTTCCAGGTGCAGAAGGCTGCCATCAGGGAGTTCTATGAGTAAATCCATTTCATTAAGTTGAATATTGGGAAGCTGGCAATCGAGAAATTTACCATTTTCATACCCTGTAAGAATTTTAAGAAACTTAACCGGTATGTCTTTAAGCAAGTCCTTAAGTGTCAGGTCATATTTCTTATGCACTTTGTCCTCGATAGAAAGATTAGAAATCACTGTCCATGTGTTTTCTAAATAGCACTGGCCTCGTGTACTATTTCAACAAGGGTCTTTACGTTTTCAGGCGGCGTCTCTGGCAGGATACCATGTCCAAGGTTGAATATATGTGCCCTTGCCGCTTTTGCCTTTTTGAGTATTTCTAACGCCGTTTCTTTTATATGGCCTTTCGTTGAGAAAAGTACGCACGGGTCGAGATTGCCTTGTATGGTGTGTCTATGTGTTTTTATAACTGCCTCTGACATGTCAATTCTCCAATCCACACCCATTACATCCGCCCCCGCCTCTGACGCAATACTAAGGATACCAGCGCAGTCGTTTACAAAATATATGATTGGTACTGAAAGGGGTTTTAATGCCTCAATTACTTTTTTGGCATAGGGAAACGCCGCAGTCTCATAATCCGACGGCGAAAGCGCCCCCGCCCACGAATCAAATAACTGTACGGCCTGCGCTCCGGCCTTTATCTGTGCAGAGAGATATGCAATAGTAGTCTCTGCTATCTTCTCCATCAATGATTGATAAAGTTGGGGGTCGTTGTATATTATTCGCTTGGTTTCGAGGAAGTTTTTCGAGCTGCCACCTTCAATCATATACGTAGCCGCCGTAAACGGGGCGCCTGAGAAACCAATGAGCGGGACTTTTAGCCCCCTGCAAAGTATCCTTATTGTCTCAAGCACATAGGGGACATCCTCGTCCGGGTTTATAATTTTTAACCTATCTGCATCTTTTTGGGTTCTGACGGGATTACTGAATTTCGGACCTTTCTTTTCATAGAACTTTAGCTTCAGCCCCATTTTTTCTATGGGTATCAGGATGTCTGAAAATAAAATCGCCGCATCAACACCAAGTATATCAACCGGCTGTACAGTGACCTCTGCCGCCAGCTCCGGGGTCTTACAAAGGGTCAGAAAATCTACCTTCGCGCGAATCTTGCGATACTCAGGCAGATAGCGCCCCGCCTGACGCATAATCCACACAGGCGTATAATCCGTCTTCATGCCTGCGCAGGCATATATAAATGTGTTATTCATGGGACAGCTTGCCTCCTTGTTTATTCAGTGTTTATTCAGTTTAGTCGGCTGATAACCACAAAATGGCTCTTCTTCCATATAATCGCCGCACATTGAATATGCCCTAGCACGGCATCCTCCGCATACCTTGAGAAACTCACACCTGCCACACCTGCCCTTATAGCCCTTGAAATCTCTCATGTCCTTAAACAGCGCGGAGTTGTCCCAAATTTCTCTAAACGGCTGCTCCCTGATATTCCCAGCCGGTACATGGAAATAACTACAGGGCAGCACCCTGCCATCTACATCGATAAGACATATCAACTGCCCTGCAAGGCAGCCCTTGCTGCCGCCGGTTGAGAATTTTAATGTACGCTGCTTCATTTTTTCGCCGTCAGTCTTCGCACGCTGCAGGACTATTCTATAATAGTGTGGGGCACATGTAGGCCTGACAAGTATGTCTGATTCATTTTTTTCCATGTCATAGTGCCAGTTAAGGATTTTTTCGTAGTCTTCTTTTGATATAAGCTCATCCATTATATCAAGCCCCCTGCCCGTTGGTACTATCATAAACATATACCACGCCGTAGGGCCAAGTTTTTTGACCAGTTCATAAACCGCAGGGATTTCTGCCTGATTTCTCTTTGTAAAAGATGAGTTAATGATAAATTCTATACCGTGTTTTTTAAACAACCCCGCTGCCTGAATTGTGCCGTCAAAGGCGCCTTTGTGTTCTCTGAAATTATCATGTATCTCTGCTGTTGGGCCGTCGATGCTTAGGGATACGATCTTAATGCCGGAGTCCTTTATGGCGGCACAGATGCCGTCAGTTACCAGTGTCCCGTTTGTGGCAAGACACATGCGAAGTCCCTTAGATGCACCGTATCTGGCTATATCAAACACGTCTTCACGAATGAGCGGCTCACCACCAGTAAGTACAATAACGGGATTGGCTGTGCCTGCAATATCATCAAGGACGCGGCAAGCCTCATCAAACGAAAAATCTGGATGACCGCTTACGGCGGCCTCACTTGATGAGCGGCAGTGTACGCAGCGCAGATTACACCGCCGTGTTATCTCCCACGCTATCCACTTTGGTTCAAACTTCATCTGTCCCCTCCGCCTCTTGATGATGACGCCGTCCAAAGACCCTCTCTTTCAGTGTCTCAAGCAACGCCCCGAATGTCGAAGGATTAATAGCCGATATGCCAACTGCCCCATATCTCCTTAATATACCCTCTAATTCATCCTCATGGATTTTATCTGTTTTGTTAAACACAAGTAAAGTGGGTTTTGAGTCAATCCCCAGGTCTTTCAATATTGTTTCTACAGATTGGATATGTTGTTCAAATCTTTGATTAGATGCATCAACGAGATGAATGAGTGTATCGGCATCTTCAAGCTCCTCAAGGGTTGCCTTAAATGCCGTGATAAGATCACGCGGCAGGTCCTTAATAAAGCCAACCGTATCGGTTATAATAACATCTCTTTCTTCGGGAAATCGGAGACGCCGTGTGGAGGTATCTAAAGTTGCAAACATCTTGTCCTCGACAAAGGCGGCACTCTCGGTGAGATTGTTAAGCAGGGTTGATTTCCCCGCGTTTGTATAGCCGACGATGGAGACGATTGGCAGAGTGCTGTTGCTGCGGCGGGCACGGCGTTGTTTACGCGCCATTGAGAGTTTCTCAAGTTCTTTTTCGAGAATATTTATTCTGTCTCTGACGCGGCGGCGGTCTATTTCGAGTTTCATCTCACCAGGGCCGCGCCCTCCGATGCCACCGGTGAGGCGTGACATAGCGGTGCCTTTACCTGTGAGGCGAGGCAGGCGATACTTCAACTGGGCAAGCTCTACCTGTACCTTGCCGTCACGGCTCATGGCGCGGCGCGCGAAGATGTCAAGAATAAGCGCTGTCCGGTCAATGACCTTTATCTCTGTTAACTCAGCAATGGCCAGCGACTGAGAGGGCGTCAGGTTTTCGTTAAACACAAGGAGGGTTGCCCCCTTTGCGAGGGCGTCTATAATTAAGTCCCTGAGCCTTCCCGCACCAAGCAGGTATCTTGGGTTAATCTCCTTTGGGCGTTGAATGACCCTGTCAACAGTGGCAATACCGCTTGAGGCGCATAGCTCCTGTAATTCATCAAGGGCCTCTTCAATTTCATGTTTCGGCGCCTGAGATACTGCTATAATGATGGCCTTTTCAGCGGCTGAGTCTGCCGCTTGTGGGCGCTGCCGCCCCATTTCCTCTTCTATTGCCCCGATGTGGGCAAGGAAATCAATTGTATCGTTATAAAAATTAACAGCCGGGTTAATCTCATATGGCTTATCGCCAATATTGGCGGTCAAATGAGCGGTATAAAACCTGTCTGGCAGGGCATCTCTTATGCCGATAGCGGCAATATAGTCAAAGCGCAGCAGGGCGAGGTCTGTGAGGTCGTCGTGGGTGAGCGGCTCATTTTTCAGATGTGTATGGACAAATCTGAGTCCGCGGAGGTATTTTTTTCCAAGCGGGTATGCCGAGAGTTCAGGAAGAAATATTGAACCAGCGTCGCCGACAATGACATGGCTGACTGTGCCGCCGCGTGTAATAAGCACCCCAAGCTGCCTGTTAATCTCTGAGGACAACTCAGTGAGATAGCGGGCAAGTTCCTGTGAGATAATCCTGTCTGGTGGAACCTTTCGGCGGTAAATCTTCTCAAGCCCTGTGACGGACTTTTTCTTTATCCCCTGCGTATTGCCATAAACCACCATAGAGGTATTTTAGCATAGTTGGTAAAGACAATGTTTGTCATAGTGAGTAAGCGCGCCTGAGAGGATTCGAACCTCCGGCCTGAGGTTCCGGAGACCTCCGCTCTATCCCCTGAGCTACAGGCGCATATGGTTGATTCTACAGGGACCTTTCCACTTATGTCAATTAGTGACACACGGCAGCACAGCACTGTAAATTTTCGATTCTGTTGTAAAAACAGCTTAATATGATATAATTGCGATTAACTGTTATGTCTGATACATTGCTCAGTGAACTAAAAATAGATAAAAGCACATCTTTTGTTAAACGAAAGAAGCACAAGGCGCTTGTCATTATCATAGCATTGGTGGTAGTCGCTGCTGCTGGTTATTACGTCAGGGTGGCCAGAGTTTTAGCGGTTGACTCATCAGTAGTGTCGCTTATGTACCCGTCTGAGTCTGTTACGGTATTAAACGCAAGCGGGTATGTGGTTGCAGAGCGCAGGGCGGCAGTTTCATCTAAAATCACGGGCAGGCTGATCTCTATTAATGTCGAAGAGGGAAGCCGTATCAAAAAAGGCGATATCATAGCAAGACTTGAAAACGACGACGTGGTTGCAGCAAAAGACCAGGCAGCGGCAAATCTTCAGGTGTCAAAACACGATTTCCACCTTGCAGAGGCACAGCTTAAAAATGCAGAACTCAACTACCAGCGAATTAAAAAGCTCTCCGAAGCGAATTATGTCTCCCGTGCGGACTACGACAATGCCCTGATGAAATACCAAACTGCGGTCGCTCAAAAAGATGCAGCACAGTCAAAAATCACTGCCGCACAAGCAGCCCTCCGCTCAACTGCCGTAAATGCTGAATACACAATAATACGCGCCCCCTTTGACGCAGTGGTTCTTACAAAAAACGCCGATGTTGGGGATATTATCACACCACTTGGCGCCACTGCAAACGTTAAGGCCGCCGTAGTCAGCATCGCTGATTTAAGCTCCTTGATGGTAGAGGTGGACGTCTCAGAATCCAACATAGAGAAGATCAAAGCAACTCAGCCATGTGAGATAACCCTCGATGCCATACCTGATAAACGACTGCGCGGCGATGTGCATATGATAGTCCCCACCGCAGACAGGACAAAGGGGGCCATCACCGTTAAGGTGAATTTTATTGAAAAAGACCAGAGAATCCTTCCAGAGATGAGTGCAAAGGTTGCATTTCTGTCCAGAGCAGTCACGGACTCTGAAAAACACCCCCGCATTGTCGTCAATGCAACTGTAATTTCAAAACACAGGCAGTCGGTGTTTGTCATAACAGAGGACGGCACGCTTAGGGAAACTGCAATAAAGACCGGCGAGATATATGGCGATTTGGTAGAAATCACAGAGGGCCTCAGGGTTGGCGATAAGACGGCCTCTGGTGATATATCGAAACTCAGAGACGGCCAAAAGATTAAAATTAAAGAGAAGTAACAATTAACCCTATAGTTGAAATAGAAAACGTCTGGAAATCGTATGTGCGTGGAAGCGAGAAGATTCCTGTGCTTGAAGGCTTAAGCCTGTCTGTAGAACAGGGGGAGTTTTTAGCTTTGATGGGGCCATCAGGTTCGGGTAAGAGTACACTTTTAAATCTGATTGCGGCAATAGATACCGCCGAGACCGGCACAATACGAGTTGGCGGCGTGGATATTACGGCACTAAGCGACAGTGAACTGTCCCGCTGGCGGGCAACCCATGTGGGTTTCATTTTTCAGTTTTATAACCTTATCCCTGTGCTTAGTGCAGAAGAGAACGTGGAACTTCCGCTCATTCTTACAAACCTTAGCAAGCGGCAGCGGCTTGAGCACGCTGCGTCGGCCCTGCGCGTGGTTAATCTCCTTGATAGAGCCCAGCACTACCCGTCTCAGTTGTCCGGTGGGCAGCAGCAGCGTGTTGCCATAGCCCGTGCCATTGTCACCGACCCCACAATAATAGTTGCAGATGAGCCTACAGGTGACCTTGACCGCCACAGCGCCAAAGATATTTTAGAACTTATGACAACACTAAATACTCAGCACGGCAAGACCATCATCATGGTAACCCATGACCCCAGGGCGGCAGAAACAGCTCATATCATCAGAAACTTTGACAAGGGCGTCCTTACCGAATCCACCATCACACAATCTGGAAAACACAGTTGTTCCTCTTTAAGCTGATAGTCAGAAACTCACTGCGGCACAAACTGCGAACGGCGCTGACAATGCTTGCAGTCACAGTAGCAGTGTTAGCGTTTGGGATGCTGCGTACAATGGTAGATGCGTGGTATGCCGGTGTTGACGCAGCCGCTGCAAACCGCCTCATTACGCGTAATGCCATTTCATTGAATTTCTTTCTGCCGCTTTCATATAAGGAAAAAATCAGGCAGGTTGAAGGTGTCTCAGGCGTGTCATGCGGGAACTGGTTTGGCGGCATATATATCGATGAGAAAAACTTTTTTGCCAATTTTGCTATGGATATGAAATCGTTTCTGGGGCTTTATCCTGAGTTTATGATTGCCGAGCAACAGAGAAAAGCCCTGCTTACTGACAGAAAAGGAGCCGTTGTTGGTGAAAAACTCGCCAGAAGATTCGGCTGGAAGATTGGCGACACTGTTAGTTTGCGGGGGACGATTTTCCCCGGAACCTGGGAATTCACAATACGGGCGATATATAAGGGACGAGATAAAAACACCGACGAGACACAGTTTATCTTTCACTGGGATTATCTTAACGAAAAGTTGAAAGCTATGAACATAACCAAAGCAGCAGACTCAATAGGGTGGTACATTGTTGCCATCACTAAACCTGAACTTGCCGCCGAAGTATCTCAACGAATTGATAAATTGTTTAAGAACTCGATGGCCGAGACCTTTACCGAAACTGAAAAGGCGTTTCAGATGAGTTTTGTCTCTATGACTGAGGCAATACTAAGTGCGGTTCAAATGGTCTCTTTCCTTGTGATATTTATAATACTGGCTGTCGTTAGCAACACGATGGCAATGACCGTGCGTGAGCGAATTCGCGAGTACACGGTGTTTCGGAGTCTTGGATTTGAACCGTTATATATATTTATGATGATAGCCGGAGAATCACTGTTTATAACCACAGCCGGGGGTGTGTTGGCGATAGCGTGTACATTTCCGGTTGTCAAAGAGTTTGGTGATTATATGTCAGCATATTTGCCGGTTTTTATTGTATCACCGCAGACAATACTCCTGGATGCCGTGATTTCAGTTGCTGTGGGGCTTTTGGCTTGCATCATACCGCTTTGGTACACGCTTAAGATAAAGATAGCGGATGGTTTAAGGGCTGTTGCATGATAGGGCTGATGTTACAGTATTCACTGAGAAACCTTCTCAGGCGGCGTCTGACCACAACCCTGACTGCCTTAGGGATGGGTCTCGTTGTGTTTGTGTTTGCAGCGGTGCTGATGCTCTCCAATGGACTTGTCAAAACACTTGTTACAACTGGTTCATCAGATAACGTCGTAGTGTTGAGGAAATCGGCAGGGGTGGAAATGCAAAGCCAGATAACACATGAGGATGCAGACATTATAGAAAGCCACTCCAGTGCAAAAACAGATGTTGACGGCAGAAAACTCTCTGCACGAGAATTGGTAATACTCGTAAGTCTTCCTAAGAAAATAACCGGGAAACCGGCTAATGTGGCAATTCGCGGCGTAACGGACAAGTCATATAAGCTAAGACCTGTGGTTAAACTCAGTCAGGGCAGATTTCCCCGCGCCGGTTCAACAGAGATTGCAATAGGAAAGAGTATTGCAAAGGGATTTAATGCAGCGGAGATTGGACAGACGTTTCGTTTTGCAATGCAGGACTGGGTGGTGGTGGGCATATTTGACGCCGAAAACAGAGGGTTTAACTCTGAAATCTGGGGTGATGTAAATGTGCTTTCTCAGTTTTTTAAGAGAAACGTATACTCTTCAGTTATTTTTAAACTAAACAGCGGCAATAAGTTTGATGGTGTAAAGGAGAGGATACTCCACGACCCGCGCCTTAAAGTTGACATTAAGCGTGAAAATCTCTACTACGAGGAGCAGTCTGAGATGATGTCAAAGTTTCTAACGATTCTTGGGATATCCCTGACCCTGATATTTTCCCTTGGGGCGATAATCGGGGCAATGATAACCATGTACACGGCAACGGCAACAAGAACTGCCGAAATCGGAACTCTCAGGGCACTGGGATTCGGACGCGTTAGCATACTTATGGCATTTATTTCTGAATCACTGCTGTTAGGGGGTGTTGGAGGGATTGCAGGATTATTTTTTGCGTCATTTTTACAGTTCTTTACTGTATCCACTATGAATTGGCAGACATTTTCTGAACTGGCCTTTACGTTTTCTCTAAACTTTGAGATAGTCCTGTCGGGGTTTGCATTTTCCCTGATAATGGGATTTGCCGGAGGGGTTTTACCTGCTATTAAGGCATCCAGAATGAATATAGTGGACTCACTAAGAAACGCCTGATGTTCGCCATGAAGTTTGAAGGGGTGAGCAAGGGGACTTGAACCCCCAGCCACTGGAGCCACAGTCCAGTGCTCTAACCAGTTGAGCTATGCTCACCGAATCCTCTATAATATTAGCATAGAACTGTTTTCGATGTCAAATCTTGAATGAGAGAATCTAAATTCCTGGCTCTATTAACGAACCACCGGTATAAAACTGATGGCAATTCCTTCCAGATTTCTTTGCGTGGTACATGGCGGAGTCTGCTCTTTTCATAAGCACTTCAGCATTTGTAGCGTCGTTTGAATATAAACAGATACCGATGCTTACTCCAATAGATACGGTGTGGGAGTTCAGCGTGTACTGCCTCGAAATATTATCTTTAATTTTATCAGCTACCAGGGCTACAGAGTTTATATCTTCTACATTACGGATGATAACTGTAAACTCATCACCACCAAGCCTGGCAACGGTATCAGACTCACGCACGCTTTCTCTTAGTCGTTTGCCAACCTCAATAAGTAATAAATCACCTGTCTCATGTCCCAAATTATCGTTGACATCCTTAAAATTATCCAGGTCTAAAAACAACAGGGCAAATATCTTTTTATAGCGTTTAGCGATAGCCATTGCTTGACATAAGCGGTCATTAAATAAAAGCCGGTTGGGAAGTCCTGTCAGAGAATCATGATTGACTTTAAACTCTAACGTAATTTCGGCAATTCTCCGTTCAGTTATATCACGTGTGGATTCTACAATGGCATAAATCTCGCCGTCTGAACCTCTCAGAGGGGAGGCCAAAATTTCAATAAATCTCACTTCACCATCTCTCTGATAATGTTCGTGTACGACTTTTATCGAATGCCCTGATTCATAAACCAGAGTTAGCGGGCAGACATGGTTTGTCCCATCACATGGTTTATCGCAGCAGTGAGAAACCTGATAGCACAGCCGCGGCTCTTCTGTTTCCGACGGCAAAGGGTACTTCTCACGTACTACTCTGTTTAATAAAATGACCTCATAGCTGAGGTTTATTACCATTATAGGTTCGGCCACACCATCGATAACGTCGGCATAAAAATCCTTCATATTCCTGATCTCCTCGTTTTTCCTGGATAGCTCCATAACAGCGTTTATGGTGTGACAGAGCGTCTCCTGCGATAAATCAGTCTTTTGAAGATAATCCAAAGCACCGGCTTTCATGGCCTTGACAACAACATTGTGGTCGGATGCATCGGTCAGGAATATCACTGGATAGTTAATCCCCTTTTTTCTAACAGCGCGTAAGAGGTCTATGCCATTCATATCGGAGAGCCGGTATTCAAACAGGCATATCTCATACTTGTTGCTTTCCATATAAGATATTGCATCTGTGGAACAAGTGGCGGTATCAACCTGAAAATCGCCGCAAACCATCTCAAGCAACTTCGTCAACTGCAACATGTCATCGCTGTTGCTGCCCACTATCAATACTTTCCTGGTCATTGCTGCCTCCCCCAGTACCATTTGTTCTTCATGTCCGCCGCCTGTCTCCAAGTCATATTCGGGATGGGGAGATTTCTTTAGATCAGCCCCTTGTCTGTAAGTTCTTTCTTGAGATATGTGTAGTATATTGGGGCAGCTATGACGCCAGGCAGACCAAACGCAGCCTCCATTGCGAGCATCGCAATCAGTATCTCCCATGTCTTTGATTTTACCTGTGTGCCGACAATTTTAGCATTCAAAAAATACTCAAGTTTATGAATAACTACAAGATAGACCATCGATGCCACTGCGACGTTAAACGAATTGCTCAGACTTACAACTATAATTACCGTATTGGAAATCAGGTTCCCTATAACCGGCAGTAAACCGGCAAGAAACGTAATTAATATCATCGTCTTGATTAATGGTAAATGTATCCCAAGTAATGGCAATATTATGGCAAGATAGGCAGCCGATAAAGTTGTATTTATAGCAGATATGCGCAGTTGAGCAAACACCACACGCCTAAATGAGAAGGCAACCCTTGAAATGCTCTCTAACAGGGACTTCGCCAGCGGCCCGTGGCTCTGCTCATCGGTGATTTCACTCAATGCTAAGAGCACCCCCATAACCATTCCAATAAGAACATGGGCTGCAACTCTGGCCGCTTGTTTACCCACTGACTGAAGTTCAGCAGCGTGTTTACGCAGTAACTCCGATACGGAACTCTTAACTCCTTCAGCGTCCGTCGGCAGGTGGTTCGTAATCCACACGGGAAGTGAACTCAGGGAATTGTCAATCACATCGGCCATCTTCTGAAGCAAAACCTGAACATTACCTGAACTGCCTCTGAAAAAACCAGCAATGCCCAACGACACTAACAGCACAACCGTTACAACGACAATCCCAAGCAGCGCTACAACTATCATCTTGGAGGCACGACTAGTAAGCCCCTTGACCTTGATCTTATTGGAAAGCACATGTATAAGCTCAAAGACAAGCAGCCCGCTCAGTAAGGCAGACAACAAATGAAGATTTATCACTAGAAACAACAGTATTACAACTATAACCCATGCAGCTATATCATAGTTTGATATGACAATCTCGTTAACAGGCTTGTCTGCGTCCATGAAAGAATTATACATTTCATTCATAAGTAAATACAACCGCTAAATTGCTAATTTAGAAGTTGCGGCTAAGAACACCGCTATGTTATAATGTCGTGCGGATTTAGCATATGCTGGATTAACAAAACAAGATTAGTTTGAATATGGGGAATAGGATTATAAATAAGCAATCACCGTCGTCAAAGGTGTTGATGAAAGGTAACGAGGCCATCGCAGAGGCAGCTATTGAGGCAGGCTGCCGCTTCTACGCGGGCTATCCAATAACACCTCAAAACGAGATACCCGAGTACATGTCCGAGCGAATGCCTGACGTCAATGGTATATTCATCCAGGCAGAGAGTGAAATTGCCGCCATTAACATGGTTTACGGGGCGGCGGCAGCAGGTGTGCGGGCAATGACATCGTCCTCTTCTCCGGGGATAAGCCTCAAGCAGGAGGGATTGTCATTCCTTGCAGGGGCAGAACTGCCTGCCCTGATTGTCAATATTCAGCGCGGAGGCCCGGGGCTTGGCAATATATCAGGCTCACAAGCTGACTACTTTCAGGCCGTCAAAGGCGGCGGTCATGGCGACTACAGGTTGTTAGTCTACGCACCGCATAATGTTCAGGAGATGTGGGACCTCACAATGCTCGCCTTCGACAAGGCTGACCAGTACAGAAACCCCGTACTCATACTTGCAGACGGCATTCTTGGGCAAATGATGGAACCCTTTACACCAAATCCTCACATAATGCCCGCCCTTCCAGAAAAAACATGGGCACTAACGGGCTGCCTAAATAGAAAACCAAACGTAATAAAAACCCTCTTCATGGGCGACAATGAGCTTGAAAACCATAACCTCAAGATGCAGGCTAAGTACGATATGATGAAAAAAGAAGAGACGCGCTCCGAGTCCATATACACAGAAGACGCCGATGTAGTAGTGGCAGCCTTCGGTTCAGCCGCCCGTATCGCATACTCTGCCGTTACTGCACTCAGGCGCGAGGGATATAAAGTCGGTCTGTTCAGACCAATCACCCTGTTTCCATACCCGGATGAGGCGCTGACTACGCTGGTATCAGGGGGCAGAAAAAAAGTCCTCGTCGTAGAGCTTAACTCAGGGCAGATGATAGAAGACGTCAGACTTGCCATTAACGGTCAGGCCGATGTGCTGTTCTACGGCAGACCAGGTGGAGCGATGATAAAGCCAAACGAAATATACGACAAAATTAAAGCTATATACTAACGCCTCCCAGTGGAAACCCCAACCCTAACCCGGAAAGAAACCCAGAAAGAAACTTTAGTTATTAAAATTGGAAGCAGTATCATCACCACACCGGAGGGCCTCAACGAGGCAGTTATTAACCGTCTGGCACACGATATATCAGAACTGCGCGACATTGGTCACCAAGCTGTAATTGTATCATCAGGGGCTGTGGCCGCAGGAAGGGGAAAGCTCGGCATCGAAGGACCGATTAAAGAAATTAACATTAAACAGGCGGCAGCGGCAGCCGGGCAAAGCTCCCTGGTCTGGGCTTACGAGAGGGCATTCGGCACGTATAATAAAAAAGTTGCACAGGTGCTGCTCACACGGGATGTGTTTTCAGACAGACGGCGCTATTTAAATGCCAGAAACACGCTGAGAACGCTGCTTGATTTTAATATCATCCCCATTATCAACGAAAACGATACCGTCTCTGTAGACGAGCTTAAATTCGGCGACAACGACCGCCTCGCTGCCCTTGTTGCCTCACTGCTCAACACTGACCGGCTTGTGATACTGTCCGATGTAGACGGCCTTTATGACGCAGACCCATGTAATAATAAAGCAGCAAAAATAATTTCGCTCGTGAAAAAAATCACACCCGAACATGAGAAAGTCGCCTGTGGTTCATCAAGCACATGCGGCACTGGGGGCATGTCGTCAAAACTCATGGCCGCAAAGATAGCAACAGCAGATGGTATCACCGTTAACATAGTAAACGGTAAATCTGAGGGAGCTTTAACGAAGATTTTTGATGGCAGCACGGCAGGTACACGCTTTGAACCGGCGGCAAAGAAGCACGGTGCGCGAAAGGGCTGGATTGCCTTTGGCATCCGCTCTAAGGGCAGGCTTACGCTTGACGATGGTGCTGCGAAGGCCATTTTAAGCGGCGGGAAAAGCCTCCTGCCCTCAGGGATTAAATCAATTTCCGGCGACTTTGACAGAGGCGACGCTGTTTATTGTATCGCCCCCGGAGGCAGACAAATTGCTAAGGGCCTTGTAAACTACGGCAGTGCGGAGCTGCAAAAAATCATCGGTCTTAAGACCGCGCAGATAGAAGGAGTGCTTGGCTACAAATACTCCGACGAGGTCATCCACCGAGACAATATGACGATACTATAGCATTATGGATCAGCGCCCTGCCTTGCTTAAAAAATTCTATAGATTCGGTGTCACTGTAATCATGATAGGTAAAGCAATTGGGCACATATGCGCTGCCCTTGTAAAGCAGTGTGACCTCGGCATATATGCCGCCGCGCAGGTGAATCCTGTGGGCATAGTTTTTTGTCGTCGCCAGTACCAGCTTTGACAGGGTGATATAGCCCGGGTCTATGTTGTATTGCCTTTTGCCGTTTACCGACAGGCTTTGTTCCAGTTCATTGGTCTTGAGTTTTATATCGGGCAGGGTCTCAGAACGAATCAGTGTGTCGAAGATTACAAAACGCCTCATTATTGGGGAGCCTAGTTCGTTGTTATAGTATACAGAGTAATCCCACGGCCTTTGAGCGGACTCCAGTTTGATTGGACAAAATAATTCAACAAGCCGCTCCTTGATTAGTTCATAAGGACGGCCTTCGGCGTACAAGAGACCGGCAAACAGGAGCGTATCTTCTGAGTCTGCGCGCATGCGGTTAAATTTCGATGACTGCACTGGCGCATCCCCGACGGCTGATGATTTTGTACGCGCAGACTTTGCCCTTCTGGGCATCGGCTAACCCTTAGAGAGAAGCTCGTTGACTAAATCTTTTATAGCGGCAGATTCCCATTCAATAGGGCCAAGTATCTTTTTAAACAGTTTTCCCTGCTTGTCTATGAAAAATGTCTCAGGTACCCCTGTCAGACCGAAGGCGCGGGCATTGGCGCTTTTCTCATCAAGGAATACGGGCAGGTCGTACTTATTTTTAGTCATAAACTTCATTGCCTCCTCGATACTGTCCCTGTACAAGACAGTGATTACGGCAAGCGATGAGTTTGACTTGTTGGTTTCATAAAACCTCTGAAAAGACGGCATCTCACCGATGCAGGATGTACACCATGACGCCCAGAAATTAAGGACAACCACCCTGCCCCTGTAATCTTCGGCTGAGATTACCTTTTTGTCTAATGTACTGAACTTGAACAGTGGTACTTCCTGACCCTCTACGGCTTGTTTGGAGGTACGCTTGCCCTCGTGTCTGCCAGCTTGCACTATGAACATCCCTGCGGCAATGATAAGCATGAATATAATCATCTTCGTCTTCATCAATTAACTCCAGCGGGGTTTACTTCAGCGGGGGTTACGCCGACAGGTATATAGAGCATATCTTCAACCCCGATGAACACGGGGGCATTATCTCTGAGGACTATTTTTATTGTGCGTACATCTTTAAATCTGCCTCTTAGTATCTCCTCAGAGAGCGGGTCATCTATTTCTTTCTGAATGGCTCGTCTCATCGGCCTTGCCCCATAGGCAGGCTGATAATATTTTTCGACAATCCATTCCCTGACCTCATCTGACAGTTCAATTGCTATGTCATGGTCTATCAGTTGTAAGTTCGTCTCCTCTATCAGTAAATCGATGATTGCATAGAGGTCAGCCTTGTCCAGCGGATGAAACACGGTGATGTCGTCAACCCTGTTGATAAACTCAGGGTTAAACGTCTTTTTAAGTTCGTCCATGACATTATCTTTGATCTTTGTATATATGTCAGACTTTGCCTTCCTGTGGAATCCAAGCGGTGTTGATTTCTCGATAATCCTCGCGCCAAGATTCGATGTCATGATTATAACGGTATTTTTAAAATCCACCTTTCTACCGTAATTATCAGTAACCACCCCTTCATCAAGTATCTGAAGCAGGACGTTAAATACGTCGTGATGTGCCTTTTCTATCTCATCAAAAAGCAATACCGAATAGGGCTTCTTTCTGACCTTCTCCGTAAGCTGCCCGCCCTCTTCGTAACCAATATATCCCGGGGGTGCACCGGTGAGTTTTGACACGTTGAACCTTTCCATGTACTCGGACATGTCGATTTTAATAAGTGCCTTCTCATCGTTAAAGAGAAACTCCGCCAGCGCCTTTGCCAGCTCAGTCTTGCCTACCCCGGTCGGTCCTAAGAAGAAGAACGAACCAATAGGTTTTTTTCTGCTCTTTATACCAGCGCGCGAGCGCCTGATAGCCTTGCTTACGGCCTCTATTGCCTCGTTTTGCGAGATAACCCGTTTGTGTAACTCTGCCTCCATGTGCAGGAGGCGTTCGGTCTCCTTTTCTTCAAGTCTGGAAAGCGGTATGCCGGTCATCTTCGATACCGTATATGTGATGTCATCTTCGATAACCACAGGGACTTCGCTGTTGAGATTCTCCTGCCATTTTCTTTGGATGGAATCGTAGATGCGTTTTAGTTTTTCCTCTTCTCCTCGTACCGAAGCCGCCTTTTCAATGTCATTAAGGCGGAGGAAAAGCGCCTTTTCTTTATTGAGCTTTTCGAGGTCTTTCTCTATATCCTTTAGCTCTATGGGAGGTGTGAACCTCTTAAGCTTAATCCTTGAGCCTGTCTCATCAATTACATCTATGGCCTTGTCGGGAAGGTTTCTGTCTGATATATAAAGGTCAGAAAGCCGTGCAGCCGTAGTCAGTGCGTCATCGGCAAGTTTTACGCCGTGATGGGTTTCATATCTGCTCCGAAGGCCGGAGAGTATTTTTATTGTATCTGTAACCGTCGGCGGCTCAACAAAAATGGGCTGAAATCTACGCTCAAGCGCTCCGTCTTTCTCAATATATTTTCTGAATTCCGATGACGTAGTAGCCCCAATGCACTGAATCTCACCCCTTGAGAGCGCAGGCTTTAACATACTTGAGGCATCTACCGAGCCCTCGGCAGCCCCTGCCCCGATTAACGTATGGAGTTCGTCAATAAATAATATGACGTTGTCGGATTGTTTTATCTCCTTCATGATTATCTTCAGGC
Source organism: Candidatus Magnetominusculus xianensis (assembly GCA_001541255.1). Classification (GTDB taxonomy): domain Bacteria; phylum Nitrospirota; class Thermodesulfovibrionia; order Thermodesulfovibrionales; family Magnetobacteriaceae; genus Magnetominusculus; species Magnetominusculus xianensis. The sequence continues at coordinate 1,054 of LNQR01000086.1, read as the reverse complement.
GTTCCTCAAACTGCCCCCTGTACTTTGTGCCTGCAATGAGGGCACCGAGGTCAAGGGCAATGATTCTCTTTCCTGCGAGGTTCTCAGGGATGTCGCCTGATGCTATTTTCTGCGCAAGCCCCTCTACGATAGCAGTTTTGCCAACTCCGGGTTCTCCGATGATTGCAGGGTTATTTTTTATCCTGCGCCCAAGAATTTGAAGGATTCTCTCAACCTCGTCTTCTCTGCCGATGACAGGGTCAAGAACGCCCTCCTGTGCCATTGTCGTCAGGTCTCTGCCAAACTCGTTAAGGGCTGGCGTTGCATTTTTCTTCATCTTGGTATAGGCCTGAGTCCGCATGGACAGATTTATTGTAAGCTGCCTTGCGCCCAGGAGATTAGCCCCAAGGTTTCTTAATATCTTACCGCCTATCCCCTCGTCTTCTCTTATCAACCCCAGCAGCAGGTGTTCGCTGCCGATGTAATTGTGCCCAAGGAGTCTTGCCTCTTCTACGGAAAGCTCAAGTACCTTCTTGGCGCGCGGGGTAAAGGGAATCTCTCCGAAAGTCAGGAGGTTTGTACCCGCCGGAAGATTACGCTCTACTTCTATTCTGATATGCTCGGTAGAAAGGCCCATCTTTCTTAGGATTGCCACAGGGAGACCATCTTTATCCCTTAGTATAGCAAGTAGTACGTGCTCTGTGCCAAGATAATCGTTCTGCCTGTTTTCAGCCTCTTCCTTTGCATATATTATTATTTTTCGTCCTCGTTCAGTAAATTTCTCAAACATATTTTGTCACCTCAGCCGTCTCAGCCGCTTAAGTTATTTACTCGGCCTCGACACAGCGTTATTAAAGGCTCATTCTCACGCTATAGCTCCCTCTTCACACTGTTATAAAATAAACGTTTTTACACTGTAATGTCAACAAATATATTAGCCAGGGCATACGCATACGAGATTACCCGATTTAATTTACAGCAATTTTTACAATAAACCGGCGCGTTTCAATGTATCTTTTATTTCCAAATATTTAACGTCTAATTCTTTCAACGTCCGTTCTATATTATCTCCCCG
>LNQR01000085.1 GCA_001541255.1 Candidatus Magnetominusculus xianensis | reverse complement strand
AATGTTTGATAATGCTGTCCAGTGTAAAGATGATTTCTCAGGTGGTCGACATGACCGGAACGGATGGTCGGTTTCGCCGGAATACGCAGCAAAGACACAAAACTTCCCTTACCGTCTTTGACCGTTTTTTTGCGATGATTCTACGCCTTTTTCATTACATATCCATTATATGCCTGGAATGGTTTGTAATAAACCCCGCTTATACGGCTCCATTGCCGCAACAACCTGTGCATCGATTTCCGATATCGTGGTATGTAACCACAAATGAAAAACCACTAAAAAAATCGTCTCTCAATTTTCATGGGCGGGGGCGAATCTTGACACTATTCATGTGTGTTTAGATACTAAACGTTCTTTACGGCTATCTAAGGCTGTATACGAACTTTTTCCAACCTGTAGACGAGAGCAGCTCCAAAAAAAAACGATAAGCCTTTAACTCCTTATCAAAGGGTATTGCTGCACGTACTACAGGCGATAGGCTTCAACTACCAGTATGGCTCTCTAAATCATGCAGAGCTGATATAACACGCCTGCAGGAAAGGCTTCAGGAACCCGCCTGAGGCTTCGCGTAAACAACCATTGACTTCGACGATAACACCTATGCTTATATTTCGTCGTGAGGCAAAGACTCTAATATTTTTACTTTAGGCAACACGGTGCCGCGCTGCCTTTAAAAATACATACAGCATTAATCATCTCCCCTTCTTTTTGATAGTCAACGTATCTTCTATTGTTTTTTTCAGCGTGGGAGTTGAAATAACGGTCTGTATGGTGTAGCCGCCTTTTTCTATATCCATTGGCAGAGTGAATTTTATCGCAGATTTGTGAGAGCCTTCAGAGCGAATAATTTTTTTGCGCGATAATTCAATATGTTCCTTGCCCATAATTAAAGTTCTGACTTCAGTAACTTCAACTAAACTCTTGTTTTTAGGTAAATGCAACGAATACTGTATCGAGATTTCTATGGTTGAGCCAGGATGGGCAGTCTGAGGTTTCAGTGTGTAGGCGTCTATTTTGATTGTCTCTGTATTTGCGACTGGCTCTAACTCCTCCTGTTTTGCAGGCGGTGCGACAGTTGTTGGTTTAGCACATCCCGTTATCAAAACAGATACTGATACGGTTATAATTAATAGCCTGAAAAAACTCCTCATAGCTGAGTCCTCCTTATTTACTGTTCGACGACAAATACCTTATCTTTTATTTTCTTAGTACCCTTGACTTGTTTTGTTGTATCAAATGCCTTATTTTTATCTCTCGTGCTTGAGACAGTTCCCTTTAGTGTGACATCGAGGTTTTCGTTGACCTCGGCAGTGACTTTTGTCAGTCCGGCATTTTTAAGGGCACTGTTGATAGATGACTCAAGAGTGCCGGGCGCTGGCTGCGGCGCTATAACAGCCGTGGGCTGCGGCTGGCGCGCTGGTTCTGGTGCAGGCTTAGGGGTTGACACAGATTGAACCGGGGCAGGGGCGTCGGTTTGCTCATTGGGTTCTGCGGGTTGAGGTGTGGGGGGAACTGGACGTGATGGCGGGGATGTTGGGGGTGACAGGGGTTGAACAGTAGCAGCGGGTTGGGCTAAAGTGGCGTCAACATTGAGGTTATCCTTGATGTCTTTTACGTCCTTATTTGTCTTTACAATGGACAGTACCTTGTTTCTGTCGTACTCGCTTGGTACTGTTCCTATTACTGACGCTGCAAGGGCAGTGTTAACGCTTACCACAATGCCTGGAAAACCTTGACTATTCAATGACTTATTGATTGCTTTCTCAAGTTCTTCAGGTTTTGGAACGACTTGCATGACGATTATGTTGTTTTCTACCCTGGCTACTTTCGGTATCTTTTGTACAATAACCTCGGCGAATGCCTTTTCGTCTGCGTTCTTCGCAGTGCCAGCTAATTTAGCCGTTTTGCTGAGATCAACCTTAACTGAAATATTTTTAAGCCCCGCGCCTGCAAGGGCATCCATAGCCTGAGTCTCAATCTGATAGGTCTTAGGTTTGAATATGTGATAACCCGCCACTGCAGACCCTATAAGACAAACAATAGCTATTAGCAGCCACATGAACAGCCTTAATATACCGTGTTTTTTTGATGCAGCCGTTGCCGTTTCCTCCTCATTTTCTTCGTCATACCCTTCATCACGATCGTCTTCATCGTGGACGGTCTGTCCTTCCTCTTCCACAAATGAATAGCCGTCACTTATACAGAACCTTGCGCTGACCGGATTGACCGTGCCGCAGCGCGGACACGCCTTGGCCCCGACAAAGGGCATAGTCTTCACGCCGCATACGGGACATTTTACTGCGTCGTTTGGGATGTTGTTTTTACATCTATAACAAATCATGCATATTACCTTCGTTTTGCAGCACAGCTGAAATTCTACAATTTTGCACAGAGAATTTACAATTAGTCTTTAAGTTTTATAAATATTATTTTAACATTTAAATATGTACAAGGTCCTGCGGTGAGCGTTAATAACCTCATGGGACTAATCATCTCAGCTATTTTATTGGTGGAACTGTGGTGGCCTTCAGCGCTTCGATTTCGAGTGTGAGTCTGCAGATCCTTTCGTCGCTCTGGCGGATGCGCTCTGAGAGCATGACACTCAGATTTTTATAGAGTTTTAAACAGATATATGGTTCTGATTTCCTTAGTACAGTGTCGCTTATTAGTATGCAGACTGTGTCGGTTTCAGGTATTGCGGCAGCATAGCGCGGTGAGTTGTTTAAAAACCCTAACTCTCCAAAACAATCGCCGCTCTTCAACTCCTTAAGCAGTGTAACCTTTCCATTATACTGTGACCTCTTTATGAGTTTAACCTGCCCTGCTATTATTATGTACATCTTATCGTCTACTGAGGCCTCTTTAAATATTGTAGAGCCTTTTCTGAATATCTTTTTTCCGCTTAGTGAAAATAACGTCAACATCTCCTCTTCAGTGAAATCTGAAAAAAATAAATACCTGTCCTGGAGCATTTTTATCAACCCAAGTTTGTTAAAATCAGGCGACTGCGAGACAATCACGGTTTTTGTCTTATTTCTTGCCTCCATGTAAAACTCAAGGGCATCAGCAAATTCACCTGCTGACTGATAACGTTTCTGCTTGTCTTTCTCAAGCGTTTTCATGATGTAATGGCTGACGGTTTCATTTATCGATGGGGCAATGCTTTGTGGTGGTTCAGGCTCTTTAGTTTCTATACACTCAAACAGCTCCTTAAAATTCACACCCATAAAAGGCTTAACGCCTGTCAGAAACTCATACGACAGCACCCCTAATGAAAAAACATCGGTCAGCTTGTCTATCTTTTCCTCTCTAACCATCTCCGGCGACATGTAATACGGCGTCCCTGTAAAAATCCCCATAGTGTCGTCGAGCTTGCTGGCCTGCGTGTCCAGTACCGCTATACCAAAATCCATAACCTTAATCTGTAAGTCATCAAGCACCATTACATTGGCTGGTTTAATGTCCCTGTGTATGACCCCGTGCTGATGGGCATAGTGCAGTGTGCGGGCTAAGAGTATTATGAGTGCAATCTTATCGTTTATCGGGATTTTCTCCTGCCTCAGAATTAAATCCTTTAGCGTAACCCCTTTTACATATTCAAAGACAAGATAAAATGAGCTGTCCTGCTCTCCTACGTCGTGGATTACGGCTATGTTTGGATGAGACAGGCGTCCGGCGATTTTTGCCTCGTTGCAAAATTGCTTTATCAAGCTGTGTGCAGCAGGGTTATGGGTGTTGGTCATCTTGACTGTTTTTATCGCCACTGTGCGGTCAATTATGGTATCATGTGCCTTATAAACCACCCCCATAGCGCCTTCACCAAGCCTTTCTACTATCTCATAACGCCCTATCTTATTTGCAATTTCCGCCATAACTGCCACTCCCCTTCAGAGTTACATAATACGCCGAGCAAACCACATTTATCAATTATATAAAAACAACTAATAATTTACAATAGAATTTAAAACTGAACAATCATCATTTGACATAATTTTGTCACAAAAACATAATTATAAAATTATTGTTCGTCGTCTTTACTGCATAAGTGGCGAAGGAGTTTTGAGCCTAATGGGGTTATTGAGTAACCTTTTCTCGTATTTGTTGAGATCAGGTGCAGGGCCTTGAGGTTTCTCATAAAATTCTTTATCGTATCAGAAGGAATATCTATTTCCGGCTCAAGGTCCTTTGACAGGATATAACCCTGGTCCTTTAATATCTGAAGCGTCTTGCGTATCCACGGGGCCTGGTTTCTTTGCTCAAGAACCAGGAGCTGCTCTTTAATATTAAAAATCTCTGAGTCCTTTACATTTCCCATTGATTTCTTATAGTTTTCGATGTCCTCACCAATATACTCGAACTCAATTTTAACAGCCCTGTCCCTTTCGAAATCTACCTCTGTCTCCGCGTGTAAAGAGAAGTCTGCGTTAAACTCCTCGATAGTCTCAAATCCACACCTTTTAATCTCATCAATTGTGATATTCTGAATCCTCTTGAAGTCTACATCGATAATCCGCAAGAGACCAATATTATGTGACCGGTAAATCTTCCCCCTCAACACCCGAAGGGTATCCCAGTGTCTGAAGGCCAGCGTTATCCTGCCTTCTCTTATGCTGTCATAGAATCGTTTTTCAAACGAAATCATTACAGCTGGCATTATAACATAAACATAAGTATTAATCAATAAAAAAGTTTGGGTACGCAAAAATATTTTTAATGCCTTATCATACTTGAGCGTGTTACATAGTTTTTGCGCCGTAATACCCATTATCCCTCAGTTTAAGTTATAATTTATGTCGTGGGGGATTTTAAACTTATAACCGGTTTTACGCCTAAGGGAGACCAGCCGGAGGCAATAACCGCGCTCACTACAGGCGCCATCAATGGCAGACAACAGGTACTCTTAGGTGTAACAGGCTCCGGTAAGACCTTTACAATAGCCAACGTCATAGCCAATTTGGGACTACCAGCGCTGGTCATCGCACACAATAAGACCCTTGCAGCCCAGCTCTATGGCGAGTTCAAGGAGTTATTCCCTCAAAATGCCGTCGAGTACTTCGTCAGCTACTATGATTACTATCAGCCGGAGGCCTACATCCCCAAGACCGACACCTACATCGCAAAAGACGCCATGGTAAACGAAGACATAGACAGACTCAGGCACTCGGCAACGATGTCCGTCCTTGAGCGGCGCGACTCAATTGTGGTGGCCTCTGTGTCTTGTATCTACGGCATCGGTTCACCGGAGGACTACTTGGGGATGCACCTTGTTATAAAAGAGGGCGATTCTATTAGCAGAGCCTCTCTGTTAGAGCAGCTCACAGCGCTACAGTATGAGCGGCGGGAGAGGGAGTTTAAACGCGGCACCATCAGGGTACGCGGCGACATCGTAGAGGTATTTCCGGCCTTTTCAATGGACAAAGGGATCAGGGTGGAGTACTTTGGCGATGACATTGATGCAATCTATGAGTTTGACCCGATTTCGGGGCTGCGGCTGAGGCGTCTGAAGACGGCTGCCATATATCCCCGTTCTCACTGGATAACACCGCGGGAGAGAATCGAAGGCGCCCTTGCAGGGATTAAAAGGGAGATGCGCGCCCAGGTTGAATATTTTCTGAGGCAAGGGAAACCTGCAGAGGCGCAGAGAATCGAACAGCGCACCATGTTTGACCTTGAGATGCTGAAGGAGTTCGGATTTTGCAATGGGATAGAAAACTACTCGCGCCACTTAAGCGGCAGGGCACCGGGGCAGCCCCCATTTACGCTTATCGATTACTTCCCCGATGACATGTTAATCGTCATAGACGAATCCCACGTAACCATACCACAGATAGGCGGCATGTACGAAGGCGACAAGGTTAGAAAGCAAACCCTCATAGACTACGGCTTCAGGCTCCCATCGGCGCTGGACAACAGGCCGTTAAGATTTGCAGAGTTTGAGGGGCGCTTAAAGGCTGTTATCTATGTCTCAGCAACACCGGCAAAATATGAACTCAACAGGGCAGAGGGTAATATTGTCGAGCAAATCATCAGACCAACGGGGCTGCTAGACCCTGAAATGTTTGTTCGGCCTGTAAGTGGTCAGGTTGATGACCTGATAAGAGAAATCAGGTTAGTAACTGAAAGGAAAGAGCGTGTGCTGGTGACAACGCTGACAAAGAAAATGGCCGAAGACCTCTCAGAGTATTACAATGAACTGGGTATAAGGACGCGCTACCTGCACTCAGATATTGATACGCTTGACCGGGTGAAGATACTTCAGGACTTACGCATGGGTGTGTTTGACTGTCTGGTCGGGGTAAACCTCCTGAGGGAGGGGCTGGATTTACCGGAGGTATCGCTTGTGGCCATATTTGACGCCGATAAGGAGGGATTCTTAAGGAGTGAAAAATCCCTGATTCAAACGGCAGGACGCGGCGCCAGAAACGTAAACAGTAAAGTACTGCTCTACGCAGACACTATAACAGGCTCTATGCGCCGCGCAATGGACGAAACCACCAGGCGCCGAAAAAAGCAGCTCCAGTATAATGAAGAGATGGGTATAACCCCAGAGACTGTAATCAACAACATAAAGAACATACTTGCAACAATATATGAGGCCGATTACTGGACAGTACCTGTAGAGCCGTCAGACAGTGATATTGAAATCCTTGATGCCTTCGACGACAATAAGCTGAAGGCGCTTGAGCTGGAGATGAGAGAAGCGGCAGGGAAACTTGACTTTGAACGTGCCGCCACCATCAGGGACAAGATAAAGACGATAAGGGAGAAGGCGCTTGCTGTAGGGGTTTAAAATAATATTCAACAGTGAATTCATGTTCTATTATCCGGTGGTATATTTGTATAATATATAGAAGGAGGGTGTCTTGCAGATAAGTTTAATATCGCCGTATGGTTCTTTATATAATGCTGGCCTCAGATCTATATCTGCGGTACTGAAAAATGCGGGGTATGACACGCAGATGATATTTCTTCCCACGCCGTCAATCGAATCGGGGTGGAATGTATCGCCTTTTTGTCAGGTCAGCTATTCTGAGAGCCTGCTTGAGAGGCTCAGGGTTATGACAAAAGGCTCTGCCGTAGTAGGGATTACCCTTATGGATAACTACATGCAGGCAGGGGCGGAGTTGACAAAGGCGCTCAAGCGCGACGATAACTTTGTTATACTTGGGGGTGTGTTTCCAACCCTGAACCCTCAAAAGGCACTTGACTATGCCGATGCAGCCTGCGTTGGCGACGGTGAGTATGCGATGCTTGAGCTTGTAAGACAGCTTGAGGCAGGGAGCACGCCTATCGCCATTAAAAATATATATTTTCGCGGCCAGAGCTATCCAGAGCTTGAGTACATACATGATATTTCCTCATTGCCGCTTCCAGACTATGGCCCTGATGGGCACTTCGTTTACATCGAACACGCCGATGAGATAATGGCGATTAGATCATTTGACGATTATAAACCATCTATGGCATTTTGGGCAGATTCCGCCTCGAAGGAACCTGCTTATCTATACAGAATGGAGACGGCGCGCGGCTGCCCTGATAACTGTTCCTACTGCGCAAACAATATCCTGAAAAAAGTACAGGCGCCAAAAGTGCGCTTTAAAAATATAGAAGTAATAGAAAAAGAGATTCTCTGGGTAAAAGAACATTTTCCATTTGTTACTGAATTATCTGTCGAAGACGATTCATTTATAATAAGGAAGGATATCAGAGAGACAGCTAGTTTATTTAAAAAATACGGATTGACATTCAAGTGTTTTTTTGCGCCCGTCTATTTTACAGAGGAGCTGCTCACGCATCTAATAGGCTGTGGCATGATGGCAACTCAGGTAGGGCTGCAAGGCCGGTCAGCCAATACAGAGGAGATATACCGCCGCACATCTGTCAACAAAAACATTGACGAGGTCTTGCGGTTTTTCTCCGAAAGGTATCCAGGATTTCCCCTTATCATCGATTTAATTGTTGACAATCCATGGGAAAAGGTGGAAGATACCTTGTTTACAATTAATTATTTATTAGACAACATGCCGCCAAAGGCCATGATAGGGATCAGTTCGCTGGTGTTTTATAACGGTACGGCGCTTTGTAACAAGGCAGTCAAGGAAAACATCCTTGATACATCAACAGACTACCAGTTGAAGACATGGCATTGGCACAGGCAAAACAAGATTCACTATACAACTCTGCTCCTGGTTATGCTTAAACTCAGACTGCCACGCGGGTTGATACGGGTGCTTGCCTCTAAACCTGTGGTATACTTGCTTGAGAGGAAGTTAATCATAGAAAAGCTGATTCCCGGGGCAGTCAGGACAGTAAAGAAAATATACAAAAAAATCAAAGGCACTGGTATAAGTAAATATTGACAGTGATTCGGTTTTTTAGTCAAATAAAGGTAATGTCAGCGGCTTTGGTTTATTATGATATTGCCCTGCCTCCTCTTTCAACCTCACAATTGCAGTTTCGTAGAATGAGTAATCAATTTCAAACCCTATAAAATGTCTCTTTAAGCGCCGCGCGGCAATGGCTGTCGTCCCAGAACCCATGAAAGGGTCTAAGATGATTTGATCTTCTTTTGTGGTCAATTTGATGAGAAATTCAATAAGAGCCAATGGTTTTTGAGCCTCGTGTATTCGTTTTTCATTTGATTTATAATCAAATTCTAGTAAGTTGGTGGGTGAGCTTCCATTGATCAGACATTCCTCGATGTTTATTGCCCCAACTTCGTTTTCTAAAACATTATCGGCAATTGTCCCTCCAATTCTATAAGGCTTGACAAACCATGCAATAGGTTCAAAAATTGGAGCTAAGTTACCAAGTCTCCATCCTTCCCACTTTTGAGACGCATCGCACAGTCCACGGCGGTCATAGACAATACTTATTCGTTGTGCACGATGATGTGCCGACGGTTTCTTCCACGCAAGCATATCTTTTAATAAAAAACCAATATCTTCAAATGCATTAATGACCTGATGTATGGTACGCCTTCCACTAAAAACAAAAAGTGACGAGCCTTTTTTCATTTTAGGATAAACCTGTGTGCCCCATGCCTGGCACCATTGTTTATATTCACTTCCGATATTTCTATCTGCCTGCGACCATCCATTTATTGGTTTTCCACGTTTCTTAAATCCTGACTTGCCTATTTGCGCTGGAGATTGACCAAGCAACGCCGAATTTGTATTTGAATGTAAGACATCCCAATCGTCAAGACATATTCCGTATGGAATATCAGATAAGAACAAGTCTATTGATTCGTTATCGAGGTCCCCCAAAAATCTATTGCAATCGCCATGTGTAATCCTATCTATGTAGTCGCTATTCATGACGCCGCCGTTAATCGTTTTATATATTTTGTGATTGCTGAGATTTTCTCGTTGATTTTCATTGCTGTGATAAGTTCTGTTATTGCCTGGTCTTTTGTGTATAGCTGAATTTGAGTGATTATGGTATTCCAATATTCAATTTCATCTGTACCTCTTGAAATGACAATTTGTTTTGATTCATGTAAATAATCAATCAATGTGTTTGGTGCAGTTTTTATATGTTTACAGATTAACTCATTCCCAAGCACATGGAAACTATCGTACTTGTTGCCGATTGTTACAGACTTGCTGAGTTCCGCTGATAAATTCCAAATAAAAGAAAGGTTTAGTTTTCTTGATTCTCTTATATTATACTTTAAGAAATAGGCAAAATGTTCCCAACTAAACAGACAAACATTGCCGTCAAGAGCCTGTCCATATATTTGGCTATGGCTGTTGGGGTATTGGTAATAAGGGCAGGCAATAACAGCGTAATCATTATCACCTTTCCAATCGACCATTGATTTAACTTTAAAATCTTTCTGGTTCTTTGCAGTTCTACTTAAACGAAAAGCCTTAGCGTCGCCAACAAGTGTATAACCATGTATGGGGCTTTTTGCTACAATATCAGCACAGTTTGCTCGTTCTCTTGTTATATCGGCATGGAGTCCTAATTCATGAAAACACTTGGCAAGGATAATGTCACTTGTCTTTGCGTATAATTTCTCTTCTGTTGAGTCGTGGTCTATATTTTCAGGGATTGCCCCTATTTCTTTGACCAGCGGGAACAGTTGCTCTTTATTTAGCGAAAAGATAACTCCTTTTATCTTATTCGTAGCCTTCTCAAAATCTGATTCGTCTGTTTTGGATTCTGTCTTTATTAAGTCAATTAGTTGCGCGTAGAGCATGGCTCTCCTTTTTGGGTTCTGCTTGATATGTTATTATAGCAATAATTCAGCGGTTTCCTCAATGTTTCTAAAGTTGCGTGTCATAGCCGTTTTGTGATATATTATGGTGAAGCGGTTAATGGTTCTGTTTACTTAAGCCTTGTTGCAGCCGGGAAACCCTAAATTGCGGTTAACATTAATATGAGCGATTCTATAGAAAAACTAATTGAGACAACCCCGGTTATGAAGCAGCACGGGGAGATAAAGAAGGCATATCCTGATGCCATACTATTTTTTCGGCTTGGTGATTTTTATGAGATGTTTGGTGATGACGCCATTATTGCCTCAAAGGTACTGCAAATCGCACTCACCGCCAGAAACAAGACAAAGAAAGACCCTGTGCCCATGTGTGGAGTGCCGTATTTTGCCGCCGATGCATATCTGAAAAAACTTGTCAATGCAGGATACAAGGTTGCTGTGTGCGAACAGACCGAAGACGCCGCTCTGGCAAAAGGCATCGTAAGGCGTGAGGTTACAAGGGTAGCCACCCCAGGCACATACGAACCGGACAACCCTAAAGAAAATACCTTTATTATGAGCTTTCTTCCCACTGCCAGCGTCTGTGGCATTGCCATTGCTGATATATCGACTGGTCAGTTCATTGTTTATGAGACATCTGAGTCAATCTCAGACGAGATACACCGCTTCGGAGTTAGAGAAATCCTGTGTCCGCAATCCCTGAAGCAGGACATACACTATTCAGCAATCCTAAAGAACTACTTTACGTCCTACTATGACGACTACTGCTTTGACCACAGTGAAGCATATAGGACAGCGCTTAATTTCTTTAAGGTCTCAACGCTTGAGGGATTTGGCTGTGAGGACAAGCCTGCGGCAGTTCGAGCTGCCGGAGGGCTGCTTTCATATCTGATTGAGACACAAAAGACCGGCCTGGAGTTCAGTAAGATCAGAACACTCAATAACCACGCCTTCATGTTTTTAGATATGGCGGCGATAAGGAATCTTGAGCTTGTAAACAGCCTCAAGGACTCCTCAACTGAGGGAACGCTTATCTCTGTGCTGGATGAGACACTCACGCCGATGGGGGCAAGATTCATGCGTGAGAATATTATAAAACCCCTTATCGACAAGAACGATATACGGCAAAGACTCGATGCCGTTGAGTACCTGTTCACAGACTTCAAGCTCAGAGACGAACTCAGAACCAGACTAAGAATAGTTCAGGATGTTGAGCGCCTCACATCAAGGCTTACCAAAGGAACCGCTACGGCGAGGGACTTAATTGCCATAAAGACCTCAGTTGAGACAATGCCGGAGCTGAAGGCAATCCTAAAGGCTGCCGATAACCTATATTTGTGCGCCGTTTCTGATTTGATAACCGATTTTACATCTTTAATACAATTGATAAATGATTCTATCGTAGACACCCCACCCAATACAGTAAAAGACGGCTGGATAATCAGAGACGGTTTTAACAAAGAAATAGATGAACTAAGGCGGTTGTCAACAAATGGAAAGACATATCTGACAGAACTCGAGGGTAAAGAGCGTACCGCTACCGGGATAAACTCCCTGAAGATAGCCTATAACAAAGTCTTTGGCTATTATATTGAGGTAACGAAGATGAACCTCCACCTCGTTCCAGCCCATTACATAAGAAAACAAACCCTCACAAATGCTGAACGCTACGTAACGCCGGAGATAAAGGACTACGAAGATAAGATTCTTGGCGCCGAGGAAAAACTAAAGAACCTCGAGTACAAGTGTTTTAAGGATTTACTTGATAAGGCACTCTACTATGCCAATGAACTGAGAGAGACAGCTCAGGCAGTTGCAGCGCTGGACTACATACAGGCATTGGCCGTTACTGCAAGGAAAAACAGGTATGTCAAACCCGTAGTAACCGCCGCTGGAGAGATACGCATTGTTGAAGGGCGGCATCCCGTAATTGAGCGCTCCAGTACGGTTGAGCGTTTCATCCCAAACGACACATACCTCGACCTCGACGAAGAAAAGCTCCATATTATAACAGGCCCAAACATGGCTGGGAAATCCACTTTCATGCGCCAGACGGCGCTGATTGTGCTAATGGCGCAGATGGGGTCGTTTGTACCGGCTGAGGCGGCGGAAATCGGCATCGTTGACAGGATTTTTACCAGAATCGGGGCGTCCGATTATCTATCAATGGGGCAGAGTACATTCATGGTAGAGATGATAGAGACATCGAATATTATAAATAACGCGACTCAGAGAAGCCTTATAATACTTGACGAAGTGGGTAGGGGGACAAGCACATTTGACGGCATCAGTATTGCGTGGGCAGTTGCTGAGTATATTGCAAATGAAGTTGGCGCGAGGACACTCTTTGCTACCCATTATAACGAGTTAACAGAACTGGCTTTAACCACACGCGGGGTCAAAAACTACAATGTCTCGGTAAAAGAGTGGGGCGATGAGATAATCTTTGTCAGAAAAATAGTCAGAGGTTCAGCCGACAAGAGCTATGGGATACAGGTGGCAAGACTTGCAGGGCTGCCAGACGGTATTATAGGCAGGTCGAAGGATATTCTTGCCGAGCTTGAAAAAAAGGACACCCCCGATGAGGGCCGCTCAGACGATAACAGATTTACTATTCGTAAAAAACGAAAACCCGCTGCACAACTTGACCTGTTTTCCTCGCTTATTGTCCATCCAGTCGTTCAAAGACTATCGAAGATTGACATAAATAATACCACGCCGGAGGCGGCAGTTGAGCTGCTAAAAGAACTTAAGAAATTGTCTGATTGACGAAACACCGGGTTACATTATATAATAAAATCATGCCAAAGAAGATACCGAAAGAACACGATCCAATGCATTATCTTGAAAATGCCCGCAGCATACTGAGGAATACGCCGATAGAGGACAACATCTACATTGAAAAGAAGCCAGTCAGGGAGGCCTTTGGTACGGCGTATCTTGCCATTCTCGAAGCGATTAACGAGGCCCTTATGAAGAAGGGTATTACGCGCAAGGAACTGCCTAAGTCTGTTGACGGGTATATTGCGGCTCTAAAAAAACATCTGTCTGTCAATAACGGAAAACTAATCAGGGAATTTAATAGTTTATACGACTCATTGCATATCGCGGGTTATTATCACGGGCTGATAGTTGGGACTGACACCGTCAAGGAAGAGATGAAGGCCGCAGAGTCGTTTATCAAAAAGCTGACCGGGATGTGAGCGCTCTGGAGGTCGCCTTCTGTGAGAAATTCTATTTAAAAAAAATTCGGATTCCCGCTTTCGCAGGAATCCTTTTATATTAATTGTGGGAGGAGGTTATAGCTATGCACAGCGGCACGTACTTGCAGCGCGTGCCCCTCTTACTTCAATGGCCTTTGTACCGAGGGCGTCTTTCAGCCTCAGGATGACATTTTCCGTAAATCCTTTTTCAAGCCACTGGGTCAAGTTTAAATCCTTGTATATCTTCACTGTCTTTGACGTGTAGTTCATTCTGTCAATTAAGACATAATCTGCATACGGGCCAATCTTTGCCGCTAGCTCTTCTGGCTCCATTGGAAGCACCGGGCCGATAAATACATACGTCTTAATCCCTTTTTCGCGCAGCGCCTTAAGCGTCCGGATTCGCACTGCTATCGGGGCAGTCTTCGGCTCAAATGCACGCCTTATCCTGTCGTTTTCTGTGGTAATTGATATTCCTACCTCAGCATCTTCAAACTGGCTGAGAAGGTCTGTATCGCGCAGGATAAGCGGCGACTTTGTCAATACCTCTACCGGATATTGATACTCAAGCAGCGCCTCAAGGCACTGCCTTGTCACCTTGTAACGGGCCTCAACCGGCTGGTACGGGTCTGTTACCGAACTTATGATGACGTTGCCGCGTTTTGCGCTGTGGAGCTGTTTTCTCAACACAGTTGCCGCATTTGTCTTTATGTCCACGAATGCTCCCCAGTCCTCACCATGACCGGTGTACTTTTTCATAAACATCGCATAGCAATATAAACACCCGTGCATACACCCCATGTACGGATTTACACAGTAGTCTATCCCATCAATTCCACTTCTTGTTAGAATAGACTTAGATGTTATTTTTTCAATACTTACTGCCATAATATAAAGTCCTCCTGTAACATTATATTGTTTTTTCCTTAATCCTTATTTCTACGCGCCTGTTCAAAGCCCTGTGATGTGGAGTATCGTTTGGCGCTATAGGACGGCTGTCACCATTACCTTTTACTGTAAACCCCGATGGGTCAACACCTTTTACTTTAATAAAATACTGTAATACGCTTGTTGCCCTTGCAGTTGACAGCTCCCAGTTTGATGGATATAGCGGCGAGTTGATAGGGGAGTTGTCTGTGTGTCCATCTATTTCTATAACATACGATGGATGGCGCTTTATCAGTTCTGAGACTTTATCTAAAACTGGCATCGACTTCTTTAGTATAACCGCACTGGCTGGCACAAAGGTTACATTTTCCCTCATTGTTAACACTATGCCTTTGTCAGCAGTGGTAACTGTGACATCATTTTCAAGTCTTTGCGCCCTGATAACTGCATCAAGCTCCGGGGCAGGGTCAGCGGCTGCCGTTTTATCAACAGTTGGGGCCTGGTCAACAATCTGGCTTTCTGTCACTATAACCTTGCTTGCGGGTTCAGTGCTCTGGCTCTCTGGCACTGAGGTCTCTGATGCTGTCATCTCAGCCGCAGCAACAGATGTAACAGGGGCCTCTTTGGATGCCGTTTCCATCTCAACAGACTGGTGATTGACAACTGGCTGCTGCTGAACCTTTTCAGCCGATTTCTCTTGTCTTTTCGTTATAACAAAAAACATCAGAAAGCACACCAACAGCAGAGACATCAGGTCGGTCATTGTAATGAGCCACAGATTGTCCTCAGCTTCTGAGCTGGAGTGCTCAACTAATTTTCTGTATGAATCGTTCATTATCTTACGCCGCCTACCTGTGCTGTCTTATAACGGCGTCCTAAAAATGTCGGCTGCGGAGCGTTTAACAGAGCAGCTTCCCGCTCGTATCCTGTGAGGCGCTCTTTTATCTTCGTCGGGTGTTCAATATTGCAAACCGCTGCAATGCCCTCAATTGCGATTATCATCAGGGAGCCTGATTTGATGGAGTCCTCCTTGAGTTTTGCACAAAGCGGAAGGGCTGCCAGATTTGCCAGCACCACGCCATAAAACGTGGACATAAGGGCAACTGCCATCAGCGGGGCAAGTGTCTCTACGGAGTTAAAATCCTTAAACATCTTTATTAGGGTTACAACTGTCCCTGCTAATCCAAGCGACGGCATCAGGCGGGCAAGCGTTCTCAACACGTTTTGGCTGAAAGTCTGGTTTATAACCCGTGAGGCCATCTCGCGTTCCATGATTTCTTTGATTGTTTTTTCGTTGTAGTTATTAACAATCAGATTTGCACCGAATCTCAGGAAATCATTCTCGATGGTGTCGATGCTTTTCTCAAATGACCTGATGCCGGAATTCCTGTTTATCCTTGCCAGACGCAGTATCTCTTCAATAAGAGATTCCTTTGTGGCCTTGTCTTTGAATGAGTTGACGATTTCTTTATACGTCGCTTTCAATCTCTCAAGCGGGAATCCTAACATCATACCAATGACTGTGCCCCCAACAACAATAATAAACGCATCAGGGTTGAAAAGAACACGAAACTCCATCCCCCTGAATACAGAAAACACCACCAACGCAACCACCACACTTATAAAAACTACCACTGTCAAATTCTTAACTCTCATATTCTACTACCTCCAATGTTCCTTCAGGAATTTGATATTATACTGCAATTAATATGCCAGCTCAATGCTATCAATAGAACTGGCGGTATTCCGTACACGAGGGTTGATGCCAGTGTGTATTTCGGGATTTGATGCCAGAAAGGGTGTCAATAACGGTGTCAAAAAAACGGCATTATTTTCCTATGTGATTTTATGCAGGAAAATATTCCCGCAGCCGTAATTCTATTCGGCCAGTTTCCTTATGATAGCCCTTGAGGGGGCGCCGTCGCAGCCTGTTAGTTTCAGCGGCAGGCAAATAAGCTCATAGTCGCCTGCTTCGACCTGTGACAGGCCAAGCCCCTCGATTATCCATACCCCGGCCTCAAGCAGCGTTGTATGAATCAACTTTCCATCGGCATGAAAACCGCCTACTGACAGGGCGTCAATCCCTACCATCAGCGCTCCTGTCTGTACTATGAGTTCAGCAGCCTCAACAGAGATATATACGAAGTCCTCGGTGAATTTGTCTTTGTGGGAGTTGCGAGTTTTGAAGAGTATCCTCTGTCCTTTTTTCAGCCCATAGTCTTTTAGTTCCGATACCTTTATCGATTCGTGGTCTTTTATCTCTATTACGCGCGCCGGGCCTGCTGTAATAGATATTGGCATCTCATCTATGGATTTGCCGTCTCTTATCCAGTGCAGAGGGGCGTCCATATGCGTCCCCGTGTGTGAGGTCATTGTAATAAGCGACAGGTTTAGGATGTCCCCCTTGTCAATCTCGTGGATGCGCTTCAACGAAAACTCCGGGTCTCCGGGCCAGACGGTCATTCCGTTTTTATTCTCTATTGATATATCTATCCAATTATTTATTCGGCTATTCATTCGGCATTTTTTCGGCAGCATTTGTTACGGGCGTGGCAGTTGTCAGATTATCAGTGTCTGAAGTGTTCGGCTTTTCTGTAACGACTGGCTTAATGGTCAGTTCATTAGATACCGGGGTCTTATCTGATTGAAGTGTGCCGCTTTTTTTCCTCTGTTCCTTGTAGTCTGAATAGTTTAAAGACTTAATTAATTTGGAATTTGGCCTTAGTGCCGAATTAGCAATCTTTGAGCCAATATCTGAGGTTATCGCTGAGAGTGATATGGCCGCAACCGCTGCGATTGAAAAAAAGATGAAAAATAACCCGTGAAGCTGTCTCCTCAGCCATATTTTTACTGCTCCAACAAAGGCAATCCCACCGGCAGCATAAATGGCCCATGCCGACTTCTCTGCCCATTGCTCATGCTCGTAGAGATAATCTAAGGACAGCAGCGGCAGGCCCGCCACATAGCTGGCAGCAATCTCTCCAGTGCGAAACACACACCATGTCAGCGCTGCCGTAACTGCAAAACCCAGCAGCGCCGCCTTCTGTATATCGCTATTTTTTATAATCGTCCCATAGTAATATAAAATAAAGGCAAACACCGCCCACAGCATTGGTATATGATTTATTATCAGATGTCCGTGCAGCCATATGGCAGTCATATTCATCTCATGGTACCTCGCTCTCTTTCAACGGTTGATATAACATACTCCTCGACCAGCTTATCGTCGAGGTCATATACCTTGTATGACACGCCATTTGCGGCCACTGTGACTATTATAAAGTGGTATGTTTTCCCTATATTAGGGGGTGTGTCGTACTTAAAGCAGATATCGCCTACGCAGCTTTCAGGGTCGTATAAAGGCGCTCCTGCCCCGCCTGTAATTACTTGTAAGACACCATTTTTCCACTCCGGTGCAACGGTTGAGTCGATTTTTTTGCGGGCATAGTAGTGGTTATGAGCGGAGAATACTATATCCACGCGGTGTTTGTCGATTATCTTCCACATATCCATAAAGCTGTGGCTCCATGAGCCAAGGTACTGGGGCTGAGTGATGTTGCCGTGTATGCCGTTGTCGAATGCCGGTGTATGTGTGAATACGAATTTATGCCGCGCCATAGTGTGATTATCAAGCGCTGAGTTAAGCAGTGTTATCTGCCTCGGGCTTATCCATCCATTTCGTTGGCCATTTCGCTGGCCATTTGGCATCTGCATATCATATGTATCCAGAATAATAAAAAGCGAACCATTCCACATAAAAGAAAAGCCTGAATAGGCGTCGCCATGGGGTCTTTGGACACAGAGGCTATTAATGATTTCACCTGAGTCTAACCTCTCACGCTGGAACTCCTGAAACTCTCCGTCATAAGAATAACCATTTAATTTACCATATATATCATGATTTCCTTTTACGAAAAGCACCGGTATTTTCGCTGTGAGGGCGCTTGTGATTTCTTCCCACTCTTTGAGATTGTCTCTGCCTCCATGGTATGCAGCATCTCCAAGAAATACCGCAAACGACGGGGCTGGCTTATCGCCTTCAACATGATCTGTCATGGATTGAATAAGTTTTTTTAAAATCGGACTCACTCCATAATGCGCTCCCCTGCTATCGCCAAAGACGATAAAGGAAAACGTCCTGCCGTCATTGTCTGAACACACAGCACCAGCCGCATAACCGGTTAATACATAAATCCCTGTAAGAAGCACAAGCGCAGTCAGGGATACCCGTCCCCAGAATGTAATGTTTATATCTTTCATCATGTAACCCTATTAGTAAGTGCTTAAAAATATCCCCTGATTATAAGATTTCGGTTCAGAAACTTGTTAAGCATAACAGTATGAGCCTTGTTTTGTAAATACAGATATGGACACCAAGCTCAGGATGATATGGTTGTTTTTTTACAACTCCTTATGAACTGTAAACAGATAAAGGCCGATAATAAACGGTTCACTCCTTGTCATGATTCTGTGCATGAACAGAAAAAAGTATTCATTTACAGTATGTAATATGCTATTTCCTATGGTAAACGACAAGGCCTCCAGCATAAGAACATAAAATATGTGGAGAAGAACGAGGAACGACAGAGACTCAAAGAACGCGCGCATTTTTCTTTTGATAAACGGCATAAGCGCGGCTGTAATCGCAAGGGCCACGGGCACATTATACGTAAATGAATTTATGGACATCGGTACAGCCCTCTCTCCCATCTTCAACGAGCCAAATACTACCGTAAACATGTCTTCTTCTCTATAAACATCCACGTATGCGGCGTTCATGAGAATTCCGACTATATTTGAAATTACATTTAATAAAACAGTTCCATATATTTCCTTAACATACATCCATATCGCGAGAATAACAATATACGAGACAATAAATAACGCTGCCGCCTTTAAAATATTCTTACGCAGTCTTGGTGGCATTCAAATGCAGGTAGACGAAAAAGATAACAAGCGCAAAGGCTATCATCATCCCTTGAAGGATATACACGTGGAAATATTGAAAAAGTTTCGGATAGTAAACACCAATAAAGGCTAATGCCACAATTCTCCCTACATTGGCTATGTGGATTAAGACAATGCCCACGAATATCCCTGCTAATTTTCTTTTCCATGAGGCTGGGAAGGCGGTAACCGCGGCTGCGTATATCAACATCGCCTCAATGCCGTTACAGCCGAATCGAATATCCATTGCGAAAACATTCAACGTATTCGGTTTGTTGCTTGGTGGCGTCATAGTTATTTTAGTGGCTGAACAAGTTGCGTCTAAATGTAAAATATTTAATATCTCTGTTGTTTGGATTGTAAGTATTTCTGTCAGCAATTCACCTGTGTTCAGTTCTTTTATTATCTTGAGGTGTATTGCCCCATAGGCCGATAGCATGACTAATACGTAGGTCAATATCAACCGTTTGATGTTATAGCTTTCTGCTTTCACAACAGGGTTTCAGTTTGATTGTCATCAGATTGACATAAAGGCCAGGGCAAACGCATTTGAAAAATCAGGCAGGAATTGCCTATATTTTTAGCTACGACCGATGCTTTCCTGATAGGGGTAGGGAAGGTTTTCGCCTCCCCTCCCTCCGAACCGTACAGGCGGATTTCCCGCATACGGCTCTC
>LNQR01000084.1 GCA_001541255.1 Candidatus Magnetominusculus xianensis | reverse complement strand
TGCCACACATAATTCGCAGTTTTTTTATGCATCGCAAATTACAATATGCGGCATAGTTATGTCCACTTACTTATGCACTGATTAATAATTGTTGACAGAGATAGAAATCAAGAGATAAAATAGGCACATGGCAAGGATCGCGGGGTACTGATTGCATCTGATATAAGACTAAAAATATAGTCATGTTTATGTTACAATAGAGATTAATATTAACTTATTCTTAAATGGGTAAATATGAGAAGCTGAAAAGAAGGGTACTAAGCAATCAGGTTAGTGCAAATATCGCGTTTGATGATATATGTCTGCTGTTGAAGCACTTTGGATTTGAAGAACGCGTAAGGGGCAGTCATCATATTTTCAGGAAACAAGGTATTGATGATAAAATTAATCTACAACGTGATGACAACAACCGGGCAAAGATTTATCAGATTCGCCAGGTGCGGGCTGTTATCAGGAAATACAATTTAGAGGATTAATTGAAATGTATGAAATTGTTATTCATTGGAGTGATGAGGATTTGGTCTTTATTGCTGACGTGCCGGAACTTTCAGGTTGTATTGCTCATGGGAATACCTATGAAACGGCATTGTTCAACGCTCAAGAAGCTATTCAATTATGGATTGATACGGCTAAAGAATTCGGCGATCATATCCCTGAGCCATCGGCTGACCTAACTAATGCCAACACTTAAATCAATACACCTCATTGTGAGAGCCTATGTTGAGGAGATATAAGGTGTCGCCAGATAGCATGAAGGTAATACGGATGTCCTCAGTCAATGAACACGCATATCTATCACTTAGATTACCTGATAACTTATGGGTTTTGAGATAGGGCGTAAAAGGATTCTCACGCAATGACATTAAGACTTTCGATAACTTGACGTCCAGGGTCTGTGAGTTTTTCGTGAGCTTTGATGACTGCCGTAGAAATTGCTTTTCATACTTTAGTTTCGGCAAGCTACTCTTTCCAGTTTCTTATCGCTTCCATAGCGTCTTCTATGGTGTCAAACTCATAATATTCGCCCCTCTGTTCAGCCGCAAGCGTTTCCTCAACGAATATTGTATGCCTGCGCTCTCTGTCTGCAAGATAATCGATAAAAGAAGCAGCCTCTTTAATGCGCTCAGGAGACAGTACCGGCAATATCTCGATTATATGCGCAATGTCGGGGTTCTTTACGGCGGACTCAATGACTGTATCTGTAATCGTTTCACTCATATTTAAAGTATATCATGGAAAGACTAAAAAGGTAAACGCATGACGGAATTAAAAGGACACAATCCTTAATTATCCTTATTATTAGACTTCGGGCCGTGTTTCTTGAGCCATAGAGAGCGCGACAAGATAAATAGAACCGTCCCTTCTAGTTCCCTGATGCTTTGTCCATATCAAGACCCTCTATGACAGATTGAAAAAATAACACCGGTGCAGCTGCCTTTATCGTCCGCAATGAATCGCCGCTCACTGGCGACGAACAGGGATGCTGTCAGGTCTTGTCGTGTGACATAATATCTCCGTGTTAATCAAACTGCACAATGTCTCATCTGGTCAGAGGATTTATAACTCACATCCCGCACATATACTTATACGTACACAGCGGGCATGTATCCTTTGAATTTGACGCCGGATTAAACGGCATATCAGGGTCGTGGATTTCGTCGAGTATGCCATTTATTACATCGAGGAGCGGCTCAAATCTCTGGCCTTCTTCTTTAAATAGGGGTATCTCTGCCTTTTCATCTATGTAGGTGCGCCCCAGTTGGATGAATATGCCGTTGAGGTCTGCCGGACTGAAGCCAGTATTTAGCGAGTACAATAACAAATAAAACGGCATTTGAAGCGTACCTATTGCCTCGCCCCATGTGTCTCTGTCCCCAACATCAAGGCGCGCGTGGTTTATCTCAAGGGAGCGTCTGTTTGCCGTTGTCTTATAATCAGCAATAAAAATCTTATTCCCGCCGCGCAGCTCCACCTTATCAAGCCGCCCGGTAAGCCTGTAACCCCTGTGGATAAGCTCAATCTTTTCCTCAAGGCTTAGGATTTTTACTTCTGTAGTCTTTATAATCGGCAGCATATATTTCCTGAGAAAATCTGACATCCGCCGTCTGAGTTGTTTCTTTAACAGATACACAGAGCCTGCTGTGTCTTTCCCATAGAGGGTTTCAAATCGGGCATTTACGATTTCAAACATCCTGCCTTCGTCCATATCTGTTTCACTCAGGACTGTTCCAACGCAGGGCTTAAAATACTCGTATAAGACTTCGTGGATGAAATTCCCTATATCTATTTTTAGGGGAGAGCCGGAGAGCTGTTCCTTTTTCTCAAGACGCAGGACGTAGTGGTAATAAAACGAGAGCGGACATTTCAAGTAGGCATTGAGCGAAGAGGCGCTATAGCTTAACTCATTCCTTAACACACCAAGCAGATAAGCGCTCTTTCTAATGGCAGAGGGCGGGTTGTTCTTTAGTTCAACATTGTACTGAATAGGGATAATCATATCTGATTGAAGCGGGTCTTTTTGTTTTTCCCACAGGATTTTCTCAATAAACCGGCTCTTTTCCTTCTTTGTGTTTTCAACGAAGAATATATTTACCTCCTTCGCCCCGGCAATCAGGGTCTCAAAATAGCAGGCAGACAGGCGTTCTCTGTCAATGTGTGTAGAAAGGCCAAGTATCTGCCGTGCCTTAAAGGGCAGGAGTGAGTCCTCTTTCGACAGACCCGGCAGGTCATCCTCATTTACGTCCATGATATATACGTTGTCAAATCTGATATTTCGCGTCTCCAGAAACCCAAGTATCTGCACCCCACGAAGCGGCATCCCCTCAAATGGACAATAACACGTGGCCACATACCGCTTAAACAGATTAAAATAGCCGGTCACATCAGAAAACACTATATCGCGCATCATAGAATTGGCTATCGAATAAGCAGCCAACGTAAACGCCTCAGAAAATGGAAAGAAAAACGGGTGCAGACGCGCCGTGCTCTGCTCGTAGATATATGTTATTAACCCGATGGTCTTCTCAGCAAAGTCCCCCGTGTTCTTAAACGACAGATAACTCCTTATAGTTGCCGTGTGGATTGCCCTGAGGTGTGCCCCTATCTCCTGCTTAGTTATCTTTATTCCGGCTTCCACTATCTGTTTGGTTACGGCGTTGAGGAATTCCTCGTCTTGTTCTATCTCGTCAAGCGTAAGAAATGTCTTTGTCGAATTGCCCGTAAGGGTTTTCTCAAGTGTGTGAAACATGATTCTTGCAGCGTCAGTGCGGCCGTTCATGTAGATATTTTTCGTATATGGATGGAGGATGAACTTAATATAGTGCGGCATGTAGAGACGTTCCCCATCGATAGACAAGACAAGATCAATCAGATTCTTAAAAAAGCCAAACACAGGGGTGCGAAGGAGCGGGTAGCCAAGCGACACATTATAGGCATTATCATTAAGCATTGAAATGCCGTGATGCAGAATTGGAAAGACAGTCTCAGCAGATGGCAGGGCAACAACGGTGTTCTCATCCCGATGCCCAGGGTTGTCTTTAAGCAGGCGGCTAAGGGCAAATACCTGCCCGTGTGTGTCAGGACTCTTATATATTTTTATCACTGGCGCCGGGGTCTTCTCTGGTTCAGGAGCATGGGCGTCTTCGGCTATGCCGAGGTCATTGAGAAGTTCTCTGACAGCGCTTGTCCTGTGAAATATAAAGAGGGAGTTATCCATGTGTGAAACAGCTTTAAACAAATCCTGTTCTGATTTTGTGAGGGAGAAAAATCCCGCAAAGATTATCTTATTAAAAGCGCTTAAATCTATATCGCCGATTCTTTCAGATACGGTGCGGTATCGCGTGGAGCGGGTTGAGAATTTAGACTTTGCGAGGACTTCGTAGAATTCCCTGTACAATAGAGACAGTGACTGGAGGTTCTTAAGGGTCTCTTTTGGGATTTTTTCATCCGCTATAAGCTCTATTTCTCGTATCTTTTTAAATGGGATTTTCTCTATACAAAACTCCTCGAAATCGCGGTAGAGTTTTAGCCCTAATGGGAAAAAAGTATCAGCGCTGATAAAGGAGCTGTCAGCTCCAATGGGATTCCTTCTGTGAATATTATAAAGAATAGCGGCTGCATCGATGGTCTCTGCCTTCCTGTCAAATAACCCCAGGCGTGTCTCATAAAGATAGTCAATAAACTCGTCCATCGATAATGACAGCGGGGGGACAAAGGCGGTCTCCTGGCGCTTTCCAATGGCCTTTCTCAGAAAATGAGACGGTCTCTTGCCGGGAAACACAACAACTGTGCCAGAATAATCCCCGCCCTCCCCTGTTAAGTTACTGAGGACTTCGTCTATAAGCCCCTTATGTGGCGGGATTAAGTTCAAATTACAGTTACCCCTTCTAACAGATCGACGTATGCAATTATACCCTCGACACGACTTGCTGGGTAGAGTTCCTGTAACAGGTTGATATAACCCCGTAATTGATACACATAGCCTTCGCTCTTTTTTGAGCCAGTCTTAAAGTCTATGACCGTCACCAAATCCGGGACTATCACTACCCTATCCATTACCAATAGCGCCCCCTGAGAGTTTGAAAATGTCTGTTCCTTTTTTACAATAGTGCCTGGCCCTTTAGTAAAATATGGTACAATGAAAGGAGTTTTTAGAAATCTCGACAGCGTTGTTCGTTCTGATGGGAATTTAAATGCTGATGTACTGTTTACGAGGGCAATTAAACTGTCAAGAATGCCTTCGGGGTTGTCGTCTATGAAATCGATAAAAGACAGGCAGCGGTGGATGAAATCACCCCGCTTTTTCTCCATGACATTGAGCGATTGCTCTGTATAAATCAAACCGGAGGGTCTTGCCACGTCATGGTGGAGGTGAAATTGCCCATCTACGCTGCCAGATTTTGTTGAAACTATAACCGGCGGTTTTTCGTTTGGGGGCGCAGATACCTCCCGAAAGAGCCCCTTGCCAGCCCTACCCTCCACTGCTATTACATAGAGTTCTGACTTGGCCCTCGTCATGGCGACATACAGGGTATTGAGGCGGTTTACGGTATCCTTAATCCGCTCCTCTCTAAAGAGAAGCTCATACGTATCAGGGTCTGTTACGGAGATAGATTTGAGAATCTTTTCATTTAATTTCAGAAGATTAATGCCGTCTGGCGTCTCATACGCAACGTAATCTAACCCCTTGTTGGACTCATCATATACCAGGACAATGACAACAGGGAATCCAAGCCCCTTGGCCTTATGTACGGTCATAATGCGTATGGCGTCAGTTGTAGTCGGCACGTCTATAGTCCAGGCATCCGCACCGCTGGCTGAAGAGTCTTCGTCATGTGCCATGCTCAGGAAATCCCGTAGATTATTGCTGCCCTTGTCTTCAAAGTCCTTTACTGCCTCAAGGACTCTGGCAAGTACGGCCTCACTCTCATCGACTGTCTTATTAAATACCTTAAATACCCTGTAAATCTCGCTGACCAGATCATAAAGGGGAAAAAATCCGGCGGCCCTGAAAAGCCCGTCGAAATAGGTTTCCCACAGGGCGGCGTACTCACGTTGAAATGCCTTATACAGAGGGGGAGTTGACCTGTTTTTAAGGAAAAACTCCTTTATTTCACCCATACTTATATCCTGCTTATCTTCGTCAACGACAGCGCTGAAAATCTCACCAGTACAAAATGTGACAAACGACAGGTCATCGATAGGGGAATCTAAGAAATTTAACAATGAGATAAGCTCCCCTGTTATCTTTGACTTTCTTACGTCGAGACTGCTGAAGGATATAAAGGGAATTCCCCTTCTATTTTTTTCAGTAGTGATTTCATCGAGCCACGAGGCCACCATGAGGACATCGTCATTTTTTTTAGTAATGACGGCTATGTCGCTGAGGTTATATCCTCGCCTTATGAGGTCTTCGACAATTGATATAAATCTGAGTTTCTCAGGTTCCTGCATGTCATCGCCGTCTTCGTGGAGAGATTTCTCCAGCACAGTGACCTCCACATGACCGGAGTTCTCGTTACCCGGGCGTACCTTCTGTGTGAAATCTGTGAGGCCGCTTCGCATCGCAGCCACGCATAAACTGTCGATTTTGGGCAGTGTATGCTTAAATACCGTGTCGTTGAAATTAAGAATTCTCTGGAGGCTTCTAAAGTTTGTGTCCAGCTCACGGACAAAGTGTTCGGCGGAGGGAAAAGGGGATTCCTCCTCATAGCGCTTCATTATGCTGTAGTCGGCATCACGAAAGCCGTAAATCGCCTGCTTGGTGTCGCCAACTGCAAAGAGGCTGCCCCCCTGAGATGTGGAATTCTCTATGAGCGGGTAGAGATTTTTCCACTGAATCGGCGATGTATCCTGATATTCGTCAATGAGATAGTGATAAATGGTCTCACCTATTCTGAAATAAACGTCGGGGACTATTTCACTAGTGATATAACCGGCAAGCATCATGTTTATATCTTCGATGAAGACAGCGCCATAGTGCTTTTTTACCTTTACCAGTGTATCATAAAACTCTTCGTAGATTCTGATATAGGGGGTATAGTATGTATGGGCGTAGTGAACAGCGTACCGGCTAATCAGACCAGTGAGGGCGCTCCACATATCACAGATGTGGTCATAGGGGGTGGTTAAATGTTGAGCCTTCGGGCCTGGTTTATTTACTGGAGGATTTTTCGTTCCAGTGCCAAGAATGTCTGAAAAATTTCCTGCCCTTACATCATGGAGGATGTTTTTGTATGAACTGTTGCCGCGTCTTTGCAGCCCTGAGCGTTCAATTGCGTCCTCTATTGCATCGACGGTCTCTTTGATGGAGTTCTTTATGCCGCTGATCTCCTTATCAAGGGCAAGTATACGGGGGCGCTTGCCGGTTGATGCCAGTTTTCTGTATATTTTCTTTATTTCAGAGAGAATCGTCTTAGACGGGTCCCAGAGAAATGGGTTTTCTGATTGCCGGGACTCAAGCAGGAGAGAGACGGCATTTTCCACGATGGCACCCTCTTTGGTGCCTTCTTTAACTTTTCTGAGAAACAGCTCAAAGGCGTAGTCCATAAGGGCGTCGCCGTTTATTTGTATCTCAAAGTCCTGATTATATCCAAGGTCAATTACTGAGGCCTTAAAGACCGAGGCCATAAAGCTGTCGATTGTCTTAACGTGGAAGTCCGTGTAGTTATCCAATATCTCATCGATTAAGACGGTTGTCCGTGTTAGGAGTGTATCTTCGTCGATGGAGAGGCATTGAAGGAGTTCGGCACGCTTTGGTTGGTCGCCAAAGTATATGTCCTTAAGCCACTGAAGTATGCGCTCTTTCATCTCTTTGGCGGCATTGTTTGAAAATGTTACGGCCATGATGTTTTTCATGCCATTGTGCGGCACCTTTTCAGACAGGAGGAACTGGACAAATCTCTTTGTCAGGGCATGGGTCTTGCCTGAGCCAGCAGAGGCCTTTAGTATGATAGTATGGGGAAAAGCTATAGTATCGTCTTTTTCAATTACATCCATTGTCAAACATCTTTAATATTAGATACATAATGTGGTATTATGTTTAAGCTGTGGAAATAGTATACAGATACTATACTGATTAAGGAGGGAGGTGTCAAATGGCTCAGAAAATGGGTGCATTGCCGGAGGTTCTAAAAGTTGGAGCGAATGAGATGGAGCTGGTGGTGTTTAAGATGTACTGCCTCCTGCAAAGCGGTAAGACTGAGACGCGCAGCTACGGGGTCAATGTAGCAAAAGTCAGGGAAATCATACCAATGCCAAACCTGACGACCGTTCCCGACTTGCCAGATTATGCAGAGGCGCTGGCGGAGGTACGCGGGGAGGTCATTCCAATAATTGATTTGGGCAAGCTGATGAAATTTACGCTGCCCACAGGCTCAGATGCTATAGAAATAAGGCAAAAGGTTATAGTTGTGGAGATGTTGGGCACTACGGTTGGCATAGTAGTCCACGAAGTAGAAAGGATACGAAGGATTAAGTGGACGCAGATAAAACCGCCCCCACCACTCTTACAATCCAAACACACGGGGAGAATAACCGGTGTAACTAAGTTAGACGAAAGCGATGATTTGCTGCTGATTCTTGACCTTGAGAGCGTTATACAGAGTATTGGCGCAATAGTTACCCACAGAACTATTAACATCGACGATCTGAAGGGCTATGAAAAAAAGAAGTTGTCCGGGAACATCCTTATCGTTGATGACTCAATGGTAGCACGCAAGATTCTCAAGGATACCCTCGAAAACATGGGACTAACTATTGTGGAGGCAGCCGATGGTAAACAGGCGCTTAAGGTATTAAACGACTTCGTTGCTAAGATAGGCAACGAGCCAGTTTCCAAGTACATAAATCTGATTATAACGGACGTAGAAATGCCAGAGATGGACGGGCTGACGTTTACTAAAAGCGTAAAATCCGACCCTAAATTACAGCGCATTCCTGTCATCGTAAATACCTCTTTGAGTGGGGATGAAAACAGACAGAAATCAAAGGTTGTGGGCGCTGACGGGTATCTTATAAAATTTGACGTAGCAAACCTGGTGAGTGAAGTGACGAGGTTTTTAGGGTGATACGTAAGGCGTCAGTATAATGGACAAAGGCGCGAAGATAGAGAAAGACAGCTTTTCGATTATCGAATCCGGGATGAAGAGACATTTCGACGAGTTGTGCCTGCCGGTAGTAAAAAGGGTAATACATGCCACAGGGGATTTCGAGTTCGAGGATATTTTAAAGTTCAGTCCTGGCGCAATAACACATGGCATATCGGCAATAAGGGCTGGGAAGGACATCTTTGTGGATGTAAAAATGGTTGAAGCCGGTATAAATAAAAAGGCATTGGCGCAGTTTGGCGGCACTGTGATATGTTTCATTTCCGATGAGGATGTAGCGAAGGCGGCAAAGGAAAAGGCAATGACCAGGGCGGAGTGCGCGGTTGAGAAGGCATTTTTAACTACGGCTGCAAATATAGGAATTGCAGCAATTGGAAACGCCCCGACTGCCCTTATCAGGCTGATGGAAATAATTGAAAACAAAGAGATTAGTCCTGAACTACCTGAACTAATAGTGGGGGTGCCGGTGGGTTTTGTCAAGGCTGAGGAATCAAAGGCATCACTTGCAAAACAACACTATCCCTATATCACCTGTCTGGGAAAAAAGGGTGGAAGCTCCATAGCAGCAGCAATTATTAACGCAATAGTAAGACTTGCCGCCCCCCCGAAATAGAATAATATAAATCCCATGAAACTCATCCTTTTCGACATAGACGGTACACTGATGGATGCAGGGGGTGCTGGCTCCAAAAGTCTCAACGATGCCTTTTATGAGTTATTTTCTATTGAAGACGCACTTAAAAATATCAAATTTGACGGAAAGACAGACCTGAGGATATTTAAAGAGGGGATGAAATACCACAGACTCACAGATGGCAACGGTGCCTTAGTCTCTATCAGAGAGCAGTACCTCAAACGCCTCAAAGTGGAAATCAATAATGACAAAAGGCATATCAAGCCCGGCATTACTACCCTAATAGAAGCTCTTCAGGGTAAACACCACCACATAGGGCTTCTAACGGGAAATCTTATGGCAGGCGCGGAGATAAAGCTGAGGTCGGTAGACCTCTGGCACTATTTCGAGGGAGGTGCTTTCGGCGACACCCATGAAGACAGAAACCGTCTGCTTCCCATCGCGGTTGATAATATTTATGAAAAAACGGGTAAAAGATTCCCCTACAACCAATGCGTAATCATAGGCGACACCCCAAGGGACGTAGAGGTGGGGAAAACCCACGGGGCATTTACAATAGCAGTTGCCACAGGGCCGTACTCACAGGTGCAGCTTCAGCAGACCGGCGCGGATGCAGTGTTGAATGATTTATCAGATACGAATACAGTGATGTCACTAATCGGCTCTGCCATGAGTAATTACTTCTGAGTCGGAATCCATGTCAGCCAAGTGAATGAATGGTAAAAGCACATAGTAGAAGGGGCCTCAGAGTTATATAATGGAGTTCAGGAGAATTCTCAAGCAACATATGAGACGGAGCATGATCGAGCCAAATAGGGAAACTGCAGCTAGAGGTAGATTGGCTAAAAAATAAAGACTGCATTGCCATTGGTACGGTAACAGAGAAAAGAGCGATGATAGAGCCAGACGATCCACAATTGTGTATATGTCGGCAGTGTGAACTGTTTGTGCTGCTAACCAGGGCAAACGCATTTCAGCATAGGATGATTTTTTCCATGTAGCTATCGCTCCAACCCAGGGCAAACGCATTTGAAAATATCAACACCATTTCGTCTCTGATAGAGGTAGGGAAGGTTTTCGCTTCCCCTCCCTCCGAACCTGTACAGGCGGATTTCCCACATACTGCTCAGACATCGGGATTGACACGCTGATTCATGAGCTGTGGTTAAAGTGAACAGCCCATGACCACCAAAGTAAGCGTTCGGCCATGGGCAAAGCGCCGACCTCTTCCTTGATCCGAGTCTTTTCAGAATGGAGCGTTAAGCATCTTTCCTCTATATCATACCTTTACCTCGGATAATGCCTTCTTTGCCTCTTCTTCGGAGACACACAGTATTACAAAATCATCAGCGTATCTAACTATTTCGTATTATAGTCCGCTCGGTAGATTTTGTTCAAATAGATATTAGCCAGTAGTGGACTGATAACCGCTCCCCACTCCACCTTGCGGCGACGCAGTTACGTTCAGTTACAGGCCGCAGAGCGTATACCTGAAGGGGACTTGCACACCTCTGACTATGCACTCTTACAGGCGCACGATTCCAGCTTGCGCTGGAATGACAGATTTAATGCTTTAAAATGCATATTATGAATTAGTCTGACTCTAAAATAACAACAAAACGCTTATAGTGCGTTTGCCCTGCCTGTCAATCCTCTTGACAACCTCCGGTATCGACGGGGTTAAATGAAGTGGGCCCTAATAATGAGACAATAGGTTGAAATAGAGTCTAAAATTTAAGATTGTAACTTAATGATATTTCACGATAATAATGCCATATCAACGGGTTCGAATCCCGTCGCCCGCTTCCCCATTAATTTTTATTAACAAGCTTAAACCCATCACTCCCCAAACCTTCTTGACCACACTTCTTCCTACAATTACCTACAAAATTGTAGCCCTATGACAATTTTGTAGGTACTCCCACATCAAACAGCGCATTTTCAGGGCATATTAATTTGGCATGGTATTTGCTCTTCTACCCTCAGCTCATTAAATCTGCGAAAGGGGTAGTATGCGATGAAGGTAATACAGAAGGCACAGCTTGCCAAAAGTCACCGGAGAATGCTTGCTATAATCATCCTTGCAGTCATATTTTTGCCGATTTTACCGCTTGCGCTCAGGAGCGCCTGGTTGTACTCAGCCAGTTCTGAGTTCTGCATTTCATGCCACACTATGAACAAGGAATATCAGAACTGGAGCCATTCAGTTCACAGCTTAGATGCAGTGTGCGGGGACTGCCATGTGCCCCAGCAAAGTATAATCACGAAACTGGCCGGTAAGACCAGAGACGGCATCTACCACAGCTATGCCTATATTTTTGACTCTGCCCAGGACCCGATAAGAATATCAAAGCATGGGCAGGATACGGTTAAGAAAAACTGCCTGAGATGCCATAATCAGCTGCTGGCTAATATACACACAAGCGGCAGAAACTGCTGGGACTGCCATCGAAGGGTATTTCACGGCTACTAATATATATATCAGGGCTAATTAAGGAGGGAACACATGTTTATGAGAACTATGATGTACTGCACAATGTTTGTTTGGATTGCGTTGAGTATGACGGGGTGTTCCGGTGAGCCAAAGTCTGTTGCATCGGCAATTATAATCCCTGACGGGGAAAAGGACCCTGCCGTGTGGGGGAGAAAATTCCCTAACCACTATGACAGCTATCTAAAAAACTCAGAAAAAACAAAGGACTACAGCAAATACAAAAGCGACAATCAGTGCAGGCTAAGCCCGTGGCCGTTTCAATTTGTCCTGTTTGACGGCTGGGGCTTTGGCGTAGAGTACAACGAACCAAACGGTCATACAGAGATGATGAAAGACCAGCGGGACATTGATTCCTCAAGAAAAAAGGCCGGCGGCGTATGTCTGACCTGTAAGACCCCCTATGCCCCTGAACTGCGTAAAAAACTCGACATTGATTACTTTAGAAAACCCTATGACGAGGTGTTAAATGAAATCCCTGAAAAACACAGGACGATGGGGCTTGTCTGCATAGACTGCCATGACCCGGCAACAATGGACTTGCGAATAAGCCGTCAGACGCTGATAGAATCGTTGAAGGCGATTGGAAAAGACCCAGAGAAATTAACGAGGCAGGAGAAGCGATCACTTGTCTGTGCCCAGTGCCACGTTGACTATTCGATACCAAAGGACAAAGATGGAAAGAGTATTGCCCTGGTATTCCCCTGGAAAAACGGCAAATGGGGTAATATCACTATCGAAGCAGTAATAAAGCAAATCAGGGATGAGGGGCTGAAGGAGTGGAAACACAAACCAACTGATCAAAAATTGGGGCACCTGCGCCATCCCGAATTCGAGCTGTTCTCCTCGCCGGGGAGCGTACACTGGGCGGCAGGCGTTGCATGTGCAGACTGCCACATGCCATATGAGCGCGTAGGACGCGAAAAAATATCCTCACACAGATGGGAAAGTCCGCTGAAAAATGACATGAAGGCATGTATGCAGTGTCATACTCAGGACGCAAAGTGGCTCAAAGACCAGGTATATAATATTCAGGACAGGGTTAATCACATGTTCACAAAGGCCGGGTATACACTGGCATCAGCGGCATTGACATTGGAGGCAGCGGTGAAAATCCCGAAGGCAGACAATGCCACAATTGAAAAGGCAAAGGCACTCTACGCCGAGGCATACTACAGGTGTACGTGGATAGGGGCAGAAAACAGCATGGGCTTCCACAATCCAACGGAATCGCTGCGCGTCTTGGGTGATGCCCTTGACCTTGGTCATCAGGCTGAAGCGCTGGCAAGGGAGGCGATTCTAAAGGCGTCAGCCACGCCGCCAGAGTTTGATATGGCGCAAATAGATAAAATTGTTGCAGAGCGCTCAGACGGCAAGACCGGCTTCAAAGCTGATGTCAAAAAGAGAGCCGCCTTAATGAGCGGTAAATAACAACACGGAGGGCGTGATGTTTAAGATAGTGTTTACTCTGATAAGCTTACTACTGATGCCTCTGGCTGCTGAGGCGGCAGGCTCCGTAGACAGCGGCGATACGGCATGGATTTTGGCGTCAACAGCCCTTGTAATGCTTATTGTGCCCGGCATAGGGCTGTTTTATGGGGGCATGGTGAGGAGGAAGAACATACTGGGCACGATGATACAGAGCTTTGCGATACTCAGCATTGTCAGCGTTGTATGGGTGATGTGGGGATATACGCTTGCCTTTGGGCCTGATATTGGGGGTGTGATAGGCAGTGTTGAGTGGTTTGGGCTTAACGGCATAGATGGAGAGGCTGCCCGGCGTGCCCCCAGCGTGCCGCATCTGATATTTGTAATGTATCAGGGGATGTTTGCAGCGATAACACCTGTGATAATGGCTGGGGCACTTGCAGAGAGGATAAGGTTTTCTGCGCTGCTTGGCTTTACGGTGTTATGGGTAACGGTTGTGTATGCGCCGGTATGTCATTGGATGTGGGGCGGGGGGATATTTGGTGAAATAATGGGGGCGCTTGATTTTGGCGGTGGCGTGGTAGTGCATATAAGTGCGGCGGTAAGTGCGGCGGCTGCCCTGAAGATAATAGGCAAGCGGCGTGGGTACGGGGTGTCGGCGATGCCTCCGAATAACCTGCCGATGACATTATTTGGGGCCGGGCTTATGTGGTTTGGGTGGTTTGGGTTTACGGCGGGCAATGCCGGGGCATCGGGCGGGGTTGCTGCCGCTGCCCTGGTCTCGACCAATACTGCCGCGGCGGCGGCTGCAATGGCGTGGCTTTTCATTGAATGGCGGCACTTGGGAAGGCCGACGGCCCTGGGGATAGTGAGCGGTGCGGTTACGGGGCTAGTTGCGATAAGCCCGGCGGCGGGGTATGTGACGCCGGTAGTTTCGATAATCATTGGGGCGGCGGCTGGGCTATTGTGTTATGCTGCAGTAGCGTTAAAGCAGCGGCTTGGAGTTGACGACTCATTGGATGTAATCGGGATTCACGGCGTGGGCGGGACATGGGGGACATTGGCAGCAGGGTTATTCGCATCTCAGGCTATAAATCCCCTTGGGGCAAATGGCGTATTTTACGGCAACCCGCCCCTTCTGGCGATTCAGGTGATAGCGGTCACCGGAGTATACGTATTTGTCTTTGCTGCCTCGTTTGTCATATTTAAAGTCATCGACATGACAATTGGCCTCAGAGTAGACGAGGAAATGGAATACACCGGCTTAGACAAGTCCCAGCACGGTGAAAGCGTGGTGTAGCGAATAGTTAATTTACTCGTATTCACCCCCCCTTGACTTCCTATTTTGGGGATGTTAAGCTATTAATAGTTACAAATTGATGAGTTTATAGGAGACATGCGGTGGAAACCACAAAATATATACTAAAACAATCGATGCCGCATGGGTGAACCCACTATGATAACTTTAAGCGTGGAAGACTACCTCAGAAGTTTGGCAGGAGAAAATGAGCTCTTAGTCAAGATTCAATCTGGGGCTAAAGACTTGGGGCTGGATCAGATGACTGACGAGGAAATTGACGCTGAAATCCTCTCTTACCGGAAAGAACGGAGGAAGTTTAAACAATTAAGAAACAAATATGATACTGAGATAAAAACCCTTTTTAGTTCATTTCAGCGGGAGGCTCTCTGGGTTAAGCCTGTCAAGCCGGTGGGGATTATAAAACATGACCCTGCTGATAATAAATTTTTAGAGTGCGCCTTGTCAGCCCAGGCAGATTATGTTAATACCGGCAACATCAGACATTTCCCTTTTGGCCAGTTTGAAAAGATGCTCATTGTCACACCGCAAGAAATTATCAACCAAATCACGCCTCTCTATTTCAAATGATAAAAGTTATATCCATGCGTCGAAATTCATTCTTTATGCCTTTAGAAAGGTTCAATGTCATCTGTGGCTTCTGGATTAGGTTTATATAATTTATTCAGCTTTTTTTGCACAGTATGAAGAAAAGCAGCCTGCTCATCTTCTGACATCCTAATTAAATATACTACCTAATTCAGAGAGTGTTTTATAGGGTACATCAGCCACGTCCTTCCAATAGATAAAGTCATAACCTTTAAATATTTCTGTTATTGGAATGAATTTTGACCACTTATGAGTTTGAATGAGGGTAAGCAGAGAGAAAAGCCATGTAGAGGTTAGATGTAAATCAAAGTGTTTATTGAAAGAAATGCGCTGTTTACATCTATATCCATCATCAAAGTAGATAATTTCTGAGATGATATCATCGATTTTTTCCTGCATTTGTTCTAATTCTGCAATATTGAATTCACTTGTAAATTCTTTAATATCGATTGTACTTTTGTTACGATCTTTTGAAGCAGTGCTGCTTTCTGCAAGCGTTCGTAAATGATGTTCGATTCTATCAAGACGCTTTCCCAAGAGTTCGACTTTTTCTACTGCAATATTACGTTGTCTTGTCAGGGAATCATAAAAGAAACCTGCCCACTGTTTTCGCAGAGTCTTTTTGATATCATCAAATGATTCAAAAGGGAATACTGCATTGTTAGTGTCAAGAGTCTGGATTATATCGAGGAAATAAAAGATATATCTGTATGCATTATGTGGGAAATGATATGAGGCGTCAAATTGTTCTTTTTTAAGCTGCCTCTTTTTCTCATCATCGGCTTCTTCAATCTTATTATCTGTGATATCCCTTCTAATTTTCTCATTAAGTGCCCTACGATAATTATCAAAATCATACTGAACAAAGCGATTAAGAAAAATGTATTTCGGTATACCAAGTTCAAGGGCTTTACGAAACTCTTGAAGTGTAACTGAATCAGGCAAAGCAGTCTTGTCACTATGCTTATAATACAAGCTGCCATAATTATTCCCCACGATTAAAACAAAGATATTGCTTTTAGGTATCTCTTCTTTACATGCATCCTGGACATGTTTATCCGAATCATAAAATATATCGCCAAATTCACTCATTATAGGTTCATATCCCATACCATCAATAAACTGTCTCAATTGAGAACGGATCTCCTGAAGGTCATAGCATGTTGAACTTATGAATATTCTTGGAATTGCCATAATGCCGCTTACCTCATTAGTTAGTTCTTACAAGTTCCCTCTTTGAACATAACATAGTGATGGATATTAACACAAGCATTTTTTCATGTGGACATTATACTATATTACTCGTATTACTATTATAAAGTTTTAAAACTCTTTATCAGATACAGCTTTGAATACCAAGGTCTTTACATATTTTCCGTATAAGGTTTTCATCAATATCTCTATGCCGTGGAATTGTACTTAACTTCCTTTCCTCAATGTTTACATAAATTGAGTGATTACCGCCCTCACGCAAAAGCTCACAGCGGTTTCTCTCGATATATCGTATGAAGTCCCGCCGCTTCACACTGTAAGTATGCCAAAGTCTTCTTTTATTATCTCTTTGTCTAAAATATCTTTTTCAGCGATTAGACGGTTAGCTTCCAGAATTAATTGAACAGCCTCAACCAAATTCTTCCTCGTCTCTTCTATCGTTGCCCCCTGGGTGTTAGCCCCTGGAAGTTCTTCTACATATCCAATGTATCCATATGGTGATTTATGATATACTGCCGTCAGTTTTTCACGCATTTCATCTCCCTGTCCCGCATGTTTGAAACTATTATAACATATCTTTCATTTTGCAGGCTGACGAATATGGAACAACAATGAATCATTCAAAATTGTAGGCAGCTACATTTTTGTAGCATCCTGTGTCTGACATTATCTTTATATAACAGCATGGTACAGCATGGTATGGTTATTGCAGTTACTATAGTTGTGTGTAAACAGGCCATATTATAAACCGGCCGCATACTAAGGAGGAGTTAATGAAAAAGATTGAAGCTATTATTAAACCATTCAAGCTCGATGAGGTAAAAGAGGCTCTTTCAGCCATCAATATTCAAGGTATGACGATGATGGAAGTGAAGGGGTTCGGGCGGCAGAAGGGACACACAGAGTTGTACAGAGGGTCGGAGTATGTTGTGGATTTCATACC
Source organism: Candidatus Magnetominusculus xianensis (assembly GCA_001541255.1). Lineage (GTDB taxonomy): Bacteria > Nitrospirota > Thermodesulfovibrionia > Thermodesulfovibrionales > Magnetobacteriaceae > Magnetominusculus > Magnetominusculus xianensis. Next base: position 2,663 of record LNQR01000084.1, on the reverse strand, counting down.
GAAGATAAAGATAGAACTCGTGGTGGCGGAATCCATGGTGGAAAAAGTCGTCAAGGTGATAGAAAAGACGGCGTGGACTGGGAAGATAGGAGACGGTAAGATTTTCGTCTCAAGCATCGAAGAAACATTGAGAATAAGGACGGGAGAAAGGGGCGAGATCGCCCTCTAATGAACATGTTGCAATGAAGGAGATAGAAATGAAAAGATTTGTGATGCTGATTTTAGCAGCATGTATTGTGTTTTTGGCAGCGGCGGCCTTTGGAGAAGATGCCGCCCCTCCCCCTCCGAAGGTTGTAAACAGCGGAGATACTGCCTGGATGCTCGTTTCAACGGCACTGGTTATGTTAATGACCCCAGGGCTTGGTTTATTTTATGCCGGCATGGTTAGAAGGAAAAACGTTCTGGGTACGATAATGCAGAGCTTCTCTATGCTCTGTATGGTAAGCGTCATATGGGTCTTATGGGGCTATACGCTTTCATTCGGGCCTGACAAACTTGGCGGGTTAATCGGCGGGCTTGAGTGGTTTGGCCTCAACACCGTCGGGCAGGAGCCGTCTAATTATGCAACCACGATACCACATCTTGTGTTTATGATGTTTCAGGGGATGTTCGCTATAATTACGCCGGCCTTGATAACCGGGGCATTTGCTGAGAGGATGAAGTTTTCAGCCCTGATGTTATTTTCGGCCCTGTGGCTGACGTTTGTGTATTCGCCGCTGTGTCATTGGGTATGGGGCGGCGGCTGGATAGGGGCAAAACTTGGTGCGCTGGACTTTGCCGGAGGTACGGTTGTACACATCAACTCGGCTGTTGCCGCCATTGCCGCTGTGATATTGATAGGCAAACGCAAGGGCTATGGCCGCGTGCCAATGCCGCCGCATAACTTGCCGATGACTATAACCGGCGCAGCACTGCTGTGGTTTGGATGGTTTGGGTTTAATGCCGGAAGTGCGTTGACATCCGGGGGACTGGCCTCACTTGCTTTTGTGACGACAAATACTGCATCGGCTGCGGCGGCTATGGCATGGATGCTGGCAGAGTGGATTCATAGAGGGAAACCGACAGCGCTTGGAATCGCCAGCGGCGCTGTTGCAGGGCTTGTTGCTATAACACCGGCGGCAGGATTTGTGACACCATTGTCATCTATATTAATCGGTGCAGGGGCAGGCGTAATTTGTTATACAGCAGTCAGCCTCAGGCCAAAACTTGGTTACGACGACTCACTCGACGTAATCGGCGTCCACGGTGCTGGAGGGACATGGGGGGCGCTTGCTACTGGATTATTCGCAACTGTTTCGGTAAATTCGGCGGGCAAGGACGGTTTATTCTATGGTAACGCACAACTGCTGCTAACACAGCTTATAGCTATTGTGGCTACATATGTGTTCGTATTTATAGCATCAATAGCGCTGCTAAAGATAGTTGATATGATTGTCGGCCTTAGGGTTGACGAAGAGGATGAGGCAACCGGTCTTGACCTTGCTGTTCACGGTGAAAACGGCTATGACTTCGAGACCTAATTACTCAGATTATGAGCGGCGGAGCCGCTCACACTATATCTATGGAGGACTGTGAAATGAACAAAGCAATACGGGTATTGGGAAGCATTTTAGTGTTGACAGCGCTTTTGCTAGTTGGAGTGCCTGCCACTGCTGAAGAGGAAGCGATTCCTCTTTTAGGTACGGCTGGGCCAGATAACGCAACTGCAACTATTGCAATCGCACTTTTAAACAAGTATGTCATCAGAGGTTATGTCTATAGTACTAATAGCATGGTTATTCAGCCAGCCCTGACATTTGCATATATGGGATTTGGTGCAAGCATATGGGGTAACATAGATACAAATGAGACAGCAACTCAGAGTTCTGTCCCCGAAAGGCCAGGGCAGGCTGCCTATAACGAAGTTGACATAAAGCTGAACTATACGCGCACATGGGGTATATTCAGTCTGACAGGCGGGTATATTTTCTATGGAACAAAATACACTAAACAGACTCAGGAGATGTATTTAGCCGGGGCGTTTAATGTAATTACAAAACCAGTGCTTACAGTGTACAGGGATTTCGACGGTTTTCCTGGGACATACTTTAATTTGGCACTCAGCCATTCATTCCCAGTACCGGTTGTTAAGGATATGACGCTTGACCTCGGTGCAAGCTTTGGCTATATGCTTGGCGGCTCAGACTACTGGCGCACATATGAGCAGTACGCATGTGCACCTGACGACACCAGTTGCGTTACGGGCGGCTACACGGGCAAGAAATATCGGGCCTTTCACGACGGCATGTTAATGGCTGGGGTAACTATACCAGTAGTACAAGGGTTTACCGTACAGCCTATTACGATGTTCTCGTTTCCACTTTCAAATGACGCAAAGAAAAAGGTTGACGACGTATCGTACAATCCAAGCGGCTGGGTTGGTCAGCACTTCATCTATGGCCTTAACATGACATATAACTTCTAAAATGCTGCCCCGCCGCTTCATAATGGACTTAGCGGCGGGGCTTAATCCAGGGCGCAGGAAGAACTTTGGGAGTAAGCGCAACTTATGGGAGAATCAAACCGTTCATTGAGAATCCCTAAAACCGAAATAGAGATTGAAAAAAGGGTGAAAGCCCCCGTGCTTAAAGGGTAGCAGATGGTATAAAATATCACCTGCAAGG
>LNQR01000083.1 GCA_001541255.1 Candidatus Magnetominusculus xianensis | reverse complement strand
TCTTGCCATGGTCAACGTGCCCAATTGTACCCACGTTTACATGCGGCTTTGTCCTCTCAAATTTGGTCTTTGCCATTGTCTGTCCTCCTTGTCTCCTTTTCCTTTATCTTATGCAATCTCAACCGGTCTCAAATGGCAATACCTAACCGGCATCATATCATTCTCTATCCTGTTATAGGAAACTACAACTATAGCACGCCGCAATACCCTATGTCAACAAAAAAAATCATATACCCTTAATTTTTTTAATTATTTCTTCTGCCACGTTTTTAGGCAGCTCGTCATAGTGTGCCAACTGCATCGAATAGCTTGCCCTGCCCTGCGTACGTGAGCGCAGGTCTGTTGCATAGCCAAACATCTCCGAAAGCGGCACCGTTGTCTTTATAATCTGCGCGTTGCCCCTTTTAGTCATCTCGTGAATCTTACCGCGTCTGCTGTTTATATCTCCTATGACATCGCCCATATAGTCTTCGGGGGTGACAACTTCAACGTCCATTATTGGCTCTAACAGCACGGGGGAGGCCTTTTTCATCGCCTCTTTCATCGCCATCGACCCTGCTATCTTAAAGGCCATTTCAGAGGAGTCTACCTCGTGGTATGAACCGTCGTATAACTCCGCCCTTACGTCAACCACTGGAAATCCTGCAATGACGCCATTGTTCAGGGCCTCCTTTATGCCGGTCTCTATGGGCGCTATGTATTCCCTTGGGACTGAGCCGCCCACGATTTTATTTTCAAACTCAAATCCTGCCCCTCTGCCAAGTGGTATCAGGACTATCTTTGCATGTCCGTACTGGCCGCGCCCTCCGGTCTGCCTTATGTACTTGCCGTCGCCGTGCGCCTCCGCCTTTACAGTCTCTCTGTAGGCCACCTGTGGTTTCCCAACATTTGCACCCACCTTAAATTCTCTCAGCAGTCGGTCAACTATTATCTCCAGATGCAGCTCGCCCATGCCTGCTATCAACGTCTGTCCGGTCTCTTCATTAAACCTGACTTTGAACGATGGGTCTTCCTGCGTCAGCTTATTTAACGATGCGTAGAGCTTGTCTCTGTCGTCTTTTGTCTTTGGCTCTATGGCAACCGATATAACCGGTTCGGGGAACTGTATTGATTCCAGAATCACGGGGCTTTTCTCATCGCAAAGCGTATCCCCGGTAAGCGTATTTTTCAAGCCCACTACGGCGGCGATGTCACCGGCACGGACTTCGTCTATCTCTTCGCGCTTGCTTGCGTGCATCCTCACAAGCCTGCTTATCCTTTCTTTTTTATCCTTCGTCGAATTATATATGTATGAGCCTGACTTAAGCACCCCGGAGTAGACACGGGTAAAGGTCAACTGCCCTACGTATACATCGGTCATTATCTTAAATGCAAGGGCTGAAAATGGTTCGTCATCTGAGGGGCGCCGCTCAACCGTCTCACCGCTTGCAGGTGCTATCCCTGCTATTGGCGGCACATCCAGCGGCGAGGGCAGATAATCCACCACCCCGTCAAGGAGCATCTGTATCCCTTTATTCTTAAAAGCCGCACCGCAAAACACCGGCACCAGCATCCTGTCTGCCACGCCCTTTCTCAGGGCCGACATTATCTCATGCACTTCCAGCTTCACGCCGTTGAGGTATTTATCTGTCAGGTGGTCATCTATTTCAGACACCGACTCTATTAATTTTTCCCTGTACTCAGCCGCCAGCTCTGCATACTCCTCCGGCACATCGGCCTCTCTAAACCCGGCCCCCAGTGAGTCGTCGTCGTAAAAGTATGCCTTCATCTTCACCAAATCTATCGGCCCAAGGAATTTATCCTCTGCACCCATTGGGATTTGCACCGGCACAGGGTTCGCACCAAGTTTCTCCACCATTGAGTTTACCGACATGTAATAGTCTGCACCAACCCTGTCCATTTTATTTAAGAACGCTATTCTTGGCACATTATATCTGTCGGCCTGGCGCCACACGGTCTCAGTCTGCGGCTCAACGCCTGATACAACATCGAGGACTATTATAGTACCGTCAAGCACCCTCATCGACCTTTCCACTTCTATTGTGAAGTCCACATGCCCCGGCGTATCAATTATATTTATCTTATTGTCCTTCCAAAAACACGTCGTTGCTGCCGATGTTATTGTTATCCCGCGCTCCTGTTCCTGGGGCATCCAGTCCATTACGGCTGTCCCGTCGTGTACTTCGCCTATTTTATATGTTACCCCTGTGTAGTAGAGAATCCTCTCGGTCGTGGTGGTCTTGCCCGCATCTATGTGCGCCATTATTCCGATATTTCTCGTCCTCTCAAGAGGGAATCTCTCGTCTGCCATTGGTCTCTCTTATCCTTCTGCTTCTTCTATATTATCCAGCTTATCGCCTACCAGCGGTAGTGCGCAAATGCCTTGTTTGCATCGGCCATTTTATGGGTATCTTCCTTTTTCTTTACAGAAGAGCCAGTGTTGTTAAATGCATCAAGGAGCTCGCCTGCAAGACGGTCTGTCATGGTCTTTTCCTGGCGCTGCCTCGAATAGTTTATTATCCACCTGTATGCAAGGGCCAGACGCCTCTGCTGCCTTATTTCAACCGGCACCTGATACGTAGCGCCCCCAACGCGGCGGGGCTTAACCTCTATCAACGGTTTTACATTCTCTATTGACGCCTTGAAAATCTTCAGAGGGTCGTCGCCTGTCTTGGTCTTCATTATCTCGAACGCCCCGTAGCAGATTTTCTCCGCTATCGCCTTCTTACCGTCTTCGACAAGAATATTAATGAACTTCCCTACTATCTTACTATTGTACTTGGGGTCCGGCAGGACCTCTTTTCTCTCTGCTACTCTTCTTCTTGGCATAATATTACCTCACGGCATATAGTTTTTAGTGTTCATATTCCGCTGCTGCTGACACGCAAATAACCACAATGTCAGCCCTACAGGTTATTCCTTAATATATTTGGTAAATATTTAGGATAGTCCTTTGGGATAACTTACTTAGGCTTCTTTGCTCCATACTTGGAACGTCCACGCCTTCTGTCCGCTACTCCTACCGTATCCAACGAGCCTCTTATTATGTGATACCTTACGCCTGGCAGGTCTTTCACCCTCCCACCGCGTATCAGCACCATTGAGTGCTCCTGAAGATTATGCCCTACGCCCGGTATATATGCCGTTACCTCAAGGCCGTTTGACAGCCTCACCCTTGCAACCTTTCTCAAGGCAGAGTTCGGTTTCTTCGGCGTTGTCGTATATACCCTCGTGCATACCCCTTGGCGCTGCGGACACCTCTGCAGTGCCGGGCTTTTCGTCTTCTTTATTACGTCCTTTCTACCCTTTCTTACTAACTGTGCTATTGTAGGCAATATCCCTCCACTATCTTCTGTAAGTCAATGTCAAATCGGGCTTACCAACCCTTTTATCACACATCCTGCCTTCAAAGAACTGGATACTACCACAATGATTTTCTTTTGTCAACAAGAATATCATATATTATTAAAAAAACATATCGGCTGCCCAATAATTTTGAAAGGGTATTGACCGCCCTGCAAGCATTGTGTTAGTTTGCTATTGTTTAACTTTATCGATTTGTGGTGGTGAAATGGGTGTGACATGGATTTACTAAACATAACATTCACAGCCTCAGGCGTTACGACTTCTGTTTTAATCCCGCCTCTTTTTGCCTTTGTCCTTTCATTTTTTACATCGATGGGGGGAGTTTCCGGGGCTGTCCTTATTCTTCCCTTTCAGGTGAGTTTTCTTCAGTTTACATCGCCGGCTGTAAACTCCACTAATCTGCTTTATAATGTTGTTGGAATACCGGGCGGTGTTTACCGCTACATAAAAGAAGGCAAGATGGTCTGGCCTCTCACGTGGATAATAATAATCGGCACTATCCCGGGGGTCTTCATAGGTTATTATCTGAGGGTTAAGTATCTCCCTGAACCCGGGAAGTTCAAGCTGTTTATTGCTGCCGTACTGCTTTACATAGGAACGAGGCTGCTTTTGGGTTCATTGAGCAAAGCCACCGGGGGAAAAACGGCTGCCCCGGCTGCCAATATAACCAGCCCGGTTGTCATCTCAAACGCCTCTATGTCGTTGAGTCGTGTGTCGTATGATTTTAAGGGTGAGACACTGAGTTTTAACACGATGTCTATGTTTACGCTGGCCTTTATAGTAGGCATTGTTGGGGGCACCTATGGGATAGGCGGCGGGGCTATAATTGCCCCGTTTTGTGTAACACTCTTTAACCTCCCTGTTTACACCGTTGCCGGGCCTGCCCTAATGGGGACGTTTATTACATCCATCTTTGGGGTTGCATTCTATGCCCTTATCCCTGTAAACGGTGCGACGGCCCCGCCGGACTGGCCATTAGGGCTTCTCTTTGGCGCAGGCGGCTTCGCCGGTATGTACTTAGGGGCGCGGGTGCAAAAACACATGCCTGAGAAGACGATTAAACTAATCCTGTCAGTTATATTTTATATTATAGCGCTTCGATATGCTTACCAGTATTTTCAATAATTATGTTTTGTGATATAATAATTATAATAATGTTATGGTGGAGGTAATATCGATATGAAAATACTAATAGCCGATGATGACCCTAATAATCGTACTGTATTGCAAGGTATGATGGCACATTATGGCGACTGCGATGTCGTATTTAATGGAAAGGAAGCCTATGAGGCATTTGTAATGGCACATGAAGAAAAGCAGCCCTATGACCTTATTTGTCTTGATATAATGATGCCCATAATGGACGGCAATGAAGCGCTGGTGAAAATGCGTAGCTTTGAAGAGGAGGTTGGCATTGATATGCCTTCAAAGGAGGCAAAGATTGTAATGACTACCGCCTTGAATCAGGCAGATGACATAGTAAAGGCATACCACAAAGGCGGCTGTACGGCATATCTGGTAAAGCCTGTAAGTAAAAAGGCTATCGCGGAGATGCTGACAGACATAGGGATACTGAACCAGTGCTGAACCTGGATTTATACGGTTCAGCATACCCCGCGGCTTGCTGCCCTCTGTCAGCCGGACTTACCAAGCCCGAAGGCCTCGTGGAGTTCGCGCTGCGCCAGTTCGCTGTATTTGCCTTCAATGACACAGGAGATTTTTATCTCCGATGTGCTTATCATCAGTATATTAATATTGTTGTCCGACAGGGTTTGAAACATCCTGGCGGCGGCCCCGGAGTGTATCCTCATCCCAACGCCTACGATTGAGATCTTTGCTATGTCGTCTTTAATGATTACTGTTTTTGCGCCGAGGGAGTCTGCAACTGATTGTGTTATCTCAAGCGCGCCCTTTGAGTCGGTCTTTGGCACGGTGAACGATATATCGGCAACACTGCCGTCTGCGCTGACGTTTTGCACTATCATATCCACAACAATGCCCTTTTCGGCAACTGCCTTAAATATAATTGCAGCTATGCCCGGCTTATCCGGCACACCCATCACCGTAAGTTTAACCTGATTCTTATCGCAGGCAATCCCTGAGACTACTACATTTTCCATATCCTTGTCCTCCTTCATAACGAGAGTGCCTGGTTCGCCGCTAAAACTCGAACGTACGACAAGCGGCACTTCGTACTTGCTTGCGAATTCAACAGAGCGGCTCTGCAGCACCTTGGCGCCGAGGCTGGCAAGTTCAAGCATTTCGTCATAAGATATTTTATCCAGTTTTCTTGCGTTTTTCACCACATTCGGGTCTGCCGTATACACACCGTCAACATCTGTGTATATCTCACAGAGGTCGGCCTTCAGCGCTGCCGCAACTGCTACGGCGGTAAGGTCAGACCCTCCCCTGCCAAGCGTTGTAACATCTGATAAGTCTACGGTTATGCCCTGAAACCCGGCAATTACGGCAATCATACCATCATCAATGGCCTGCCTGACACGTTCGGCCTTCACCTGTTCTATTTTTGCCCTGGTGTGCATGGAGTCGGTAATAATTCCTACCTGACGCCCGGTCAACGAGACTGCCCGCTCACCAAGCGACTCAATGGCCATCGCAGTGAGCGCTGCACTGATTCTCTCCCCGCTTGACAGAAGCATGTCAAGTTCTCTCTCGGGCGGGTTTTCGTGCATTTCACCGGCCATACGAATCAATCTGTCTGTCTCACCGGCCATTGCGGATACGACAAGCACTACACCGTTGTTTTGTCTTTTGGTTTTCACTGCCCTTTCGGCAACCGCCATAATCCTCTCTTTGGTGCCAACAGAGGTGCCTCCATATTTTTGTACTATGAGTTTTTTACCGAGCATTTTTGCGGTCATGCCTCCAATCTAATTATATTTACTAAGGGCATTAGTAAAGCATAATGCGTGTGTAAAAATCTATACCATTTTAACTCTGCCCTCAGACGCCCCTTAGGTCAGGGCCAAAGATATATTTATGAAGCTGTATGTTTAGTCTTACGTTCAGGCCGTCGTCAAGAATCCACTTTACTAATGCTGCTGGTGCGATTGATGTCTCTGTTGGCGACATCAGAACCTTGCATATACTGTCCATCTCGTATTGGCGGATTATCTTTACTGCCCATGTGTAGTCCTCGCGCGAGCCTATGACAAATTTCACCTCGTCATCGCGTGTCAACCGTGCTATATTTGCGTAGTCATTATTGCCTGACATACCGCTTGATGGTGTTTTTATGTCCATTATGACCGTAACAAGCGGGATGTGCTTCAAGCAGCTTATGTCTAATGAACCATTTGTCTCAATAAGTACACGATTGCCCGTGCTGGAGAGTTGTTTGGCGAGGGCTACTGTTTCTTTTTGCATAAGGGGTTCACCGCCGGTGATTTCAACAAGATGTGTGCCAGCACTGAGTACTTGTTCGACGATTTCGCTAATCGTCATATCAACGCCTTCGTCATAGGCATATTGTGTGTCACAGTAGCTGCATTGCAGGTTACATCCCGTTAGGCGGACAAATGTGCAGGGCAGACCGGCATATGACGACTCCCCCTGAATACTTGTAAAGATTTCACATACCTTCAACGGTTATTCCTCCTCCTTGACACCGTTCTGTGGTTTTGGTATACTAAAGTTAGTAGCGTTGCTTTGCTCCGTGCGCCCAGCGGTAATGCCCTGGGTGTTTTTAGGCGTTGCCGTATTAAGGGGGTTAGACAGCTCAGGTTTAATGGGTAGTGTGGTGCATCTATCCCAGAGCAGCGCGAATTTTCCTATGTATTTGGGTTTAAATATCCCGCCAGTGATTACCCTGTAAAAATCACCATCATCATGGTGGACTAGCTCAATAACACAAACCTTATCTATGCTATTATTTTTTACCAACATCAACTTATTTCCATAATCTTGTCTTATTTGCGTATAATTATTGGCAATATCATGGATAAAATCATCGCTCCCCGTGTATCTTTCCTGTTTAATTCTATCAAGACGTTTACCATTGTCGGCTTTATCAATGTGACGCTTTCCATATTTGTTGTCACCTTCTTCTAATCTAATCGGGGCTGACTGCCTGCCAATGGCCTTTCCTACTTCCGGTGTAATATATCCAAAATCATACGTCCCATCGCTGGTCTTAATGAAGTCCTTATAGCTCACGTCTTTAACTGCCCAAACTGGTCATCATTTTTCACAGCATATTAGTCGTTTAACAGGAAATTAATCGCCGGGCTGATGTTGTCGATGAGGTCTGAGGCCACTGTTGAGTGCAGGCCGGTCTTCGTTGCAGCAATTTCACCAGTCAGGCCGTGCAGATAAACACCCAGAATGGTTGCATAGAGAGGTGGAAGGCCCTGTCCTATCAGGGATGCCACGACACCTGTCAGGACATCACCCGACCCCGCCGTAGCCATCGATGGGCTTCCAGTTGGATTTATAAACGTATTTCCCTCCGGGTCTGCCGTAACCGTAGGCACCCCCTTGAGCACTACATAGGATGTGGATTCGGCGGCAAACGATGAGGCCGTCTCTATTCTGTCCCTTTCTATCGCTACACATTTTGTGGTCAGATTTGATCTTGTGTCGCTTAAAATCCTTGCCATCTCAACCGTATGAGGTGTTATTATCACCGGGGAGGCCGATGTGTTCAGGGCGCTTATTCTGTCATGATATTTCATCAGCGCAAGTGAGTTTATCCCGTCGGCGTCAACTACTACCGGCACTGTGGAGTTGGCTATTATCTCCTTTACTATCTCTACGGTGTCGTTATCCACACCCATGCCTGGGCCAAGCGCTATCACATCACAGCGCTTCTCGGCGAAGTCAAGTATGTCGTTGATGGATTTTTTAGAGAAATTTCCCTTTCCCTTGTCTGCAAGCGGCAGTGTCATCTCCTCGGTGACTCTGGCCTGGTATGCATCCATCAAAGACACCGGAACTCCTATAGTGACAAGCCCAGACCCTGCCCTCATCGAGGCCCTGGCCGTCATTAACGCAGCCCCAGTCCTGCCCATGCTGCCCCCGACAACCAGTACATGACCAAAATTCCCCTTGTAGGCATAGGGGGGTCTTGAGGGTATCAGCATCGACATAAATGTCTTTTCAACCAGGTCGCAGTGTATCGTATCTGAATTCAGAAACTGATATGGAAACCCAATGTTTTCGACAAACAGCTCTCCTGTGTGGTCTTTCCCTGGATAAAGCAGGTGCCCGCGTTTTGGCAGTCCGAATGTTACAGTGGCATTAGCCCTTATCGCCTTGCCAAGGATCTCACCGTTGTCAGCAGATATGCCGCTTGGTATATCTACGGAGATCACTGACCTGCCCCGGGAGTTTACCGTCTCAATGGTCTTTGCAAGGGCATCTTTAACCGGTTTATTCAGGCCTGTTCCAAACAGGGCGTCTACTACCAGCGAATCCCTGAGGTCGGCCTCCTTTATATTGCTTTTAAAGATTACTTCGATGCCTAAATTTTCGGCTATTTTATATTGAAAGCGGCAGTCGTCATTAAGCCCCTCCATGTGGGAGGCAATGAACACACGCACATTGAATCCATGATTATATAACTCACGAGCCACCACGATGCCGTCGCCGCCGTTATTGCCCGGGCCGCACAATACGCACACATCACAAGGTGGAAACTTCTCTACTATACGCGCGGCTGTAACCACACCGGCACGCTCCATTAGTACCATCGCAGGGATTCCAATGCCTTCGATTGTCTTTGCATCTATCTGCTGCATCTGCCCGCCAGTGACTACTTTCATGAACTTAGTGCCCTCCTCATTTTTCCAACACTACCACAGCTACGCTGTAGCGTTTTTGGTGGCTGATGCTCAGGTGGCTGCCGTTTATCTCATTGACAGCAGTAAACTCCATTGCAGAGTTATGCAGCTCTAACGATGGTCTGCCGCATTTGTCAACTATGACCTCAATATCCTTGAGAGCGGCCTTAGAGCTGCCTGCGGCCTTGATAAAGGCCTCCTTTGCGGCGAATCTCCCCGATAGGGAATCAACAGGGTCGCTCTTTGTAAAACAATACCGAAGTTCACCATGCGTATAGACCCTGTCGAGAAAACTCTGTCCCCATCGCTGGTGTGCCGCCCTTATCCTCTCATTTTCGACGATGTCTACCCCTATGCCGAATATCATGGGCGTCTTACTTGCGTTATCAGGTTTTTCATTTGTCTGACGGCCTGCTCCATGCCAACCAGGACGGCCCTGGAGATGATGCCATGTCCTATGTAGAGGCCGCTGACTGCCTTAATGCCAGCGATTGCCTGTACATTGTGGTAGTTTAACCCGTGACCTGCGTTTACTGTAAGCCCAAGTTCTGCTGCCTTTTGGACTGCTGCCAATATCTTCTGGAGTTCTTGTTTTACAATTTGCGGTGTTGATGCGTTTGCATAGGTACCGGTGTGGATTTCCACACGGTCTGCCCCGGTTATAAGAGAAATCTCCACGTCCTCAGGTGATGGATTGACAAACAGGCTTACCTCAATACCTGCCTCGTGAAGCCGTGTAACTGCATCCTTAAGGCGCTCCCCATTAGACTGTACATCAAGGCCGCCCTCTGTAGTAAGTTCCTGTCTTTTTTCAGGGACAAGCGTTACCATAGCGGGCAGCGTGGCAGCAGCCTTTTCAATCATCTCATCAGTAGCTGCCATCTCCAGGTTTAACGGGACGCTCAGTGTTTGGCGCAGCACATCAAGGTCTCTGTCGATGATGTGTCTTCTGTCTTCTCTCAGATGGATTGTGATACCGTCTGCACCGCCTAGTACGGCCAGGACTGCTGCAGCTACAGGGTCAGGGTCGCTGCCAAGCCTGGCCTGTCTGACAGTTGCCACATGGTCAACATTAACGCTTAAGATCATCCTGCCTCCAATTGATTAGGTGCCAGTAACGCACTATTATATATATTAAAATATTGGATACGATAAAGGAAACACATATCCCCGGGGCAAGGCTCAACGTATTAGAAAAGTTGTATCTATTAATCCTGTGGGGTATATGTCTCCTGAATTAATTCTTTTGAATTAACAAGAAGAGAAATGATATTATAGTTACGCGAAATAGAGGGAAACGCAGAATATACTACTTTGGGGTGTTCTACTGACTACAGTGAAAAGTTTATTAAAATCATCAATATTGGCATTGTTTTCAGCAATTTGTCTGATTGCATCCGGCTGCCAGAAGCACTCTGGCAAATCTCCCGAGGGCAGCAAACACGTTTTAAGGCTTGCTACCAGCTCAACGACTGTTGAATCCGGCCTGTTAGACAGACTTGTGCCAGTCTTCGAGAAAAAGTACGGCGTTAGCGTAGAGGTATTAATGGTGGGAAGCGGAGAGTCTCTGAATCTGGCCAGAAAAGGGGCTGCCGATGTTGTTTTAATCCATTCAAGAGAGGCAGAGGATCAATTTGTAACAGAAGGCTATGGAATTAACAGGAAAGACGTCATGTATAATGACTATGTAATACTTGGCCCACCCGAAGACCCTCTGAAATTAAAAGAAGAAAAGGATGTGCTTTCTGCCATGAAGGTGATTGCAGATAAAAAGGCCGATTTTATCTCACGAGGTGATAAATCCGGCACTCATGCAAGGGAACTTATTCTTTGGAATCTTATCAATGTCAAACCATCTGGTAAATGGTATATGACCGAGAAAAAAGACCAGCTTACAATGCTTAGAGCGGCCTCAGACCAAAAGGCGTATGTCCTGTCTGACAGAAGTACATATATTTTTAACAAGGAACCTCTGAAACTCGTTATAGTTGTAGAGGGAGACAGGAAATTATTTAATCCTTACGGCGTTATTGCCGTAAGCCCGGCTAAGGTTCCCGGGGTTAATTTTGAGTCAGCTATGAAGTTTATTGATTTTATTACATCTGTAGATGGACAGGAGATAATCTGTTACTACGGGAAAATGAGGTTCAACAAGGCGCTGTTTACTCCTCTTGCTACTAGAAATTACACGTGTCAATGAAAAAGTTACAAAACAGAATACTGGTAAATTTTCTTCCTCTGACAATAATTCCAGCCCTGATAATCATCATAGTCTGCGTAACACTGATGGAGAGACAGATTGCTGAAACCTTCGGATTGATGCTCAGAAACGGTATCAGAGGGGTTGATGAGGAGTTTGATTTCATGGAACATCGATTTCTCGACAACGCCCGCTCAATAGCTGAAAGCGAGGATATAGTGGCTATGACCGAGCGTCAGGATAATAAAGCCCTTTTAGACGAACTGCCCAGAATACAGACATTGTTAGGAGCAAGTAGTATCAGGGTCTACAATCACGAAGGTTTAGCGCTGGCAGGTGGGAACTACAGGGTCCCAACGGAATATAACAACGACATTTCCAAAAAAATAGTAACACAGGTACTTAGAGAAAAAGACATATGCGCCGTTATGAAAACAAACAAAGGGGTCGGGTTTGATTCTTTTGTGCAAATCAGGGTAAAAGGTAACCCGGTTGGTGTATTAGAGGTTATCAAACTCCTGGACTATGACTTATTGTCACAAATGAAGGCTGAATTTGGAACAGATATGATTGTTTACAACGGTGAGCACCCGCAGGCAATTACTATGACTAATGCCAGCATAATGACTGATCCAAATCTTATTGCAATGATTGGTAGTGCAAACACCAACCAAAGGGAACTCACTATGGAGATGGTGCTTGGTGGGTTAGTGTACTATGTTGGGGTCAAACCTATTATGTATGAGACAGAACAAATAGGCACCCTGGTATTTGCCGCATCGGGTGAAAAGGCCTACAGAGAGAGGATGATACTAAAAATTGCCGTGCTGCCGTCAATTGCTATCCTGTTGTTAACTGCCATTTATATGTCACGCCGTGTGTCTTTAAAAGTCGTACAACCTATAAAGACATTGTGCAAGGTTACGCAGGAGATATCCGAAGGCTCACGCTCTGTTACTGCAGATATTAAGTCTGACGATGAGGTCGGCGTATTAGCTGATTCTTTTAACAAGATGATCAAAGAATTAAGAATGCACCAGAACCACCTCAACGTACTAGTTGAGGAGAAAACCCGTGAACTAATTGAAACAAATAAGGATTTGCTAAATGAGATGATAGCACGTAAGAAGGCGCAGTCACAAAATGAATTAACATTAAATCTGCTGCAGAATATAGCAGATAATGTCCCGGGAGCAATATACCAGTTCAGACTGCACAAGAATGGCAGCAGTTGTTTTCCTTACGCCAGCGCAGCCTTTCGTGAGATATTCCGTGTTGACCCCAATGAAGTCAGAGAAGATGCCTCTGTAGTATTCAGCGTCATACACCCGGACGATTACGACGGCGTTATTGCTTCTGTCAATAAATCAGCACAAGACCTGACACACTGGCACCACGAGATACGTTTGCTGTTTGACGACGGTACGATGCGCTGGGTGCTTGCCAGCTCAAAGCCGCAAAAGGAGGCAGACAACTCTGTCATCTGGCATGGTTTCATCACAGACATAACTGAGCGCAAGCATATGGAAGAGGAGTTAGTGGAATTAAACCGGACACTGGAGCAGCGCATAACACAGGAGACAGACAAGCGATTGATACATGAGCAGATACTCATACAGCAGTCTAAAATGGCGGCAATGGGTGAAATGATCGGACTAATAGCACATCAGTGGAGGCAGCCTCTCAATGCCATAGGTCTAAACGTACAGGATATAAAGGACTCGTATAACTTCGGCGAACTTAACGAAAACACAATAGAACAGATTGTCAGCACAACGATGAATCAGATATTTTTTATGTCAAAGACGATAGATGATTTCAGGGATTTTTTCAAGCCCTCAAAGAAGAAGTTAGTCTTTGATGTGAGAAAAACCATAGAAGAACTACTGTCAATGTTTATGCAGGTGTTCAGTAAAAGCAACATAGATGTTTTGATAAATACCGCCCCTGATACATTACCATTTACAGAGGGATATCCAAATGAATTCAAACAGGTACTGCTTAACATCCTGAATAATGCAAAGGACGCTATAAATTCTGACGGCAGCACCCCGATTCAAATTCGTGGGCAGATAGAGCTAACCATTGAAAACAATGAAGTGAAAGATAAAATAATTATTTCTATAAGAGACAACGGCGGTGGAATTCCGGCTCACATAATAGATAAAATTTTTGAGCCGTATTATTCGACAAAGGGCAGAGAAGGCACCGGACTTGGGCTTTATATGTCAAAAACAATAGTGGAAACAAATATGGGCGGCACCCTGACAGTTAGAAATACTGACAATGGTGCAGAGTTTGTGATAAGTTTAGAAGCAAGCGCTCAGCAGGACGCACTCTCTCAGGCGGATTTATAGACATGGCATGTCATATTATGGGCTTTTGGAGCATCTGAGCGGCGTCCATCGAGCTTCTTACAAGCGGGGCAGAGGCCACTGCGTCAAACCCCAGCTCTTGTGCCTTTACCCTGTATAAGTCAAACACCTCCGGCAGCACATACTCCACGACCGCAATGTTGGTCTTTCTTGGCCGTAAGTACTGCCCTATTGTTATAAAGCTGCACCCACTGGCCTTTAAATCCTTCAGAACTGCCATGACCTCGTCAAAACTCTCGCCAAGTCCAACCATCAGGCCGGATTTTACTCTTACTTTCGATGAGTAATTGTTAGCTTCAGACAAAACCCTTAACGACACCCCATAATCGGCCTGAGGTCTCACCTTGTAGTATAACGACGGCACGGTCTCTACGTTGTGATTAAACACGTCAGGCTCTGCGTCAAGCACTTTGTGCAATGCCTCAAGACTGCCCTTAAAGTCCGGCGTCAGGACCTCTATTTTTGCATCCGGCAGCTCCCCTCTTATGGCTGTGATTACAGCGGCAAAGTGTGCGGCCCCGCCGTCTGGCAGGTCGTCGCGTGTAACGGAGGTTACTACCACGTGTGTCAGGTTCATTGCCTTTGCCGCAGCGGCAACGCGCTCTGGCTCCCCTGCGTCTACGGCTGATGGCCTCACATGAGAGACTGAACAAAACCCGCAGCTCCTCGTACAGTCCTTGCCAAGAATCATGAAGGTAGCAGTAGGGCGGCTGAAGCAGTGGCCGCGATTGGGGCATCTGGCCTCCTCACACACTGTTGAGAGGCGGTTTTGGCGAAGCAGGCGCTTTGTCTGCCTCAGACTGCTAAATGTGTTGGTCTTTAACCAGTCAGGGAGTCTTTCCATTTTATCCTTCACGCTTTGCCTCTTCCCACAGGGCGTCCATTTCGGCGGTTGTCATATCTCTGAGAGGTTTACTCCGGCACTTCGCATTCTGCTCCATATGTTGAAATCTCCCGATGAACCGGTTTATAGTTTTTCTTAGCGCCTCCTCTGGATTGACCTTGATAAATCTTGCGACATTTACTATGGTAAAAAGTATATCGCCGAGTTCTGCTTCGGCTCTGGCGGGGTCGTTGACGGCCTCTTTAAATTCATTGAGTTCTTCGTCGAGTTTATCGAGCACATCAGCGGTCTTTTTCCAATCGAACCCTGCGCGTGAGGCCCTGTCACCAACCATAAACGCCCGCAGCAGCGACGGCAGGGTTATAGGTATGCCGCATAGAGAGGACTGCGCGTGCCTGCCCTCTGATTTCTTTATCTCATCCCATTGTTTAAGCACCTCTGAGGAGGTCTCGCACACAGCGCCGCCAAACACATGCGGGTGCCTTGTTAACATTTTATCACATATACCAGAGATAACGTCGTATATGTCAAATTGCCCCTTTTCCTTTGCAATATGGGCAAAAAAGAGCAGTTGAAAGAGGACATCACCAAGCTCTTCACGAATCCTTTCGGGCCTTCCCTCCTCTACGGCCTCTATTAGTTCGTGAGTCTCTTCGATTAGATATGCCAAGAGCGTGTGTTCAGTTTGTTCCTTATCCCACGGGCAGCCCTGTTCAGCCCTCAGAGCGTCCATTATTCCAACAAGGTCTTTAAAATCATTAAATCCGGTCAGCTCTTGTCTCATCAGAAGAATATTATCAAATAGGCATATAGATGTGTCAATAGCTGGCATGTTTTTGTAATAATATAACATGAACGGAAAAGGGATTAAGGGGACCTCAGGCCCTACAGCAGCCTGGGCGCCCGGAAGCGGTTACAGGGGCTGTAGCCCAACCGCAGCCTGCATACTATTATGCTAACAAAACGGGGGAGATATGTCAACAGGCGGCGTAGAGATCATATAGGTTCTCTTTACATACACATCCCGTTTTGTCTGAGGAAATGCCCGTACTGCGATTTTTTCTCGATACCGTATGAGACCGAAATAGAAAACCGCTATGTCAGTGCCCTGAGACGCGAGCTAACTTTGAGAAAAGACGAAATCGGCACACTGAAAACTATCTATATCGGCGGCGGCACGCCCTCTGTGTTTGAAGCGGGATCAATTGCGCGGCTGCTTGAATTTATAAATAATAATTTCACCATAGAAGGCAGTGCAGAACTCACACTGGAGGTCAATCCATCAAGCGTTGACGACGAAAAACTCCGCAGCCTCAGACAAGCCGGTATAAACAGGATAAGCATGGGGGTGCAGTCCTTCGACAATGCTGAGCTAAAATCTCTGGGCCGCCTGCACGACTCGCAAGGGGCAGCTAATGCCTTAGATATTATAAAAAAGTACTTCGTGAATTTCTCTATTGACCTCATATATGGCCTCGAGGGGCAGAGTACTAGTTGCTGGATAAGAAACATCAGGACGGCACTTTCCTTCTCACCGCCGCATATATCTGCATATGAGCTGACCCCTGAGGAGGGAACGCCGTTTGGCAGGCGTGTCAAAAGTGGACAGGCAGCCCTTCCCTGTGAGGACGACATTGCCGCAATGTATGATTCGGCAGCAGAACTGTTTAACAGCGCGGGACTCTGCCACTATGAAATCTCAAACTTCGCCGCAGAGGGTTTTCAATGCCGTCATAACCAGAACTACTGGCGGCGGGAGTTTTATACCGGGATAGGGGCAGGGGCGCATTCACACCTGAACATACCAGCCGGTAAGCCTGTGAGAAGCTCAAATGTCGCAGACGTTGAGCAGTATCTGACCGCAGTAGAACACGACACGCTGCCAGTTTATGAGCATATGATTATTGACAGCCGCGAAAGGCTCAAAGAAGACATATTTCTTGGGCTTAGAACATCAGAAGGCATTCATATAGATAAATTGGCCGGTATCACAATTTCAGGGCTTATAGAAAACGGACTTGCAACACTTGATGAGAGCAGTTTCAGACTGACGAGAAAGGGGTTCCTCGTCAGCAACCGAATCATCGGGTCTTTAATTGACCAATTATAGATAAGACAGGTGGGGGGGTGGTCTGTCACTCCCCTAAGAGTGTTTGAAAGGTCTGATGGTGCAGTTCTTCTTCGGCGAGGATTTGCTCGAACAGGAGTCTTGTAGTGGAGTCGCCCTCGTCGTTGGCCATTTTTATGATTCTTTTGTATAGCTCGATTGCAGATGCTTCTTCGTCTATATCCTTTTGGATGATTTCCATCTCTGTGCCTGTGATGTCAACGGGTTTAGGTGTAGTGGTTGGGATTTCACCGAGGTAGACAAGCCTTTCAGCTATTTTCTCTGCATGGAGCATCTCGGCGATAGCAATTGCCCGTAGCTCCGAACCGATGAACCTGGCCCTTTTCCCTTTTATCATTATGTGCTGAAACATATACTGAATACTTACTTTGAGTTCCCTTGCGATTGCCTCGTTCATAATGTTCTTCAATTCTGCGCTTGCCATAGATAACTCCCTCCTGTAAACTGATGTTAGAATAACCCAAGCTGCCGCATTTTTGGGTATGTCATTTGGTGTTTTTAGTATTAGGCAAACCGACAGAGTCGTGTTCCTGGACAAGGAGCCAGCTGCCTCCTCTGCGCTCGAACGTGGCTGTCGATCTGATCTTTACTGATACGGGTTTATCGTCAATAGTGATAGTGCAGTCGCTAAGCTGGGCTGTCCATGCCACCCTTGCGGAGGCATTTACATGAACAGTCTCATCCAGAAGCGTACACTTATAGGTAGCCTTCATGTCGGCTGCTTTTTTCATATGCTGCACAACCTTGTCATATCCGACCAAATAATCTCCGGTCAGAATGTCAACGGCGACAATGTCTGCGTCGTGGGCTACGTACTTAAAAAAGCCATCGATATCACCATTCAAAAATGCGTTGTTAATATCGTCCAGAACCTTTTTTACCTGTGCCTTGAACATTTCTGGCCCAATGGGCTTACCACTGCCGCACATGGCATTTCCACTAACAATCAGTACCGCTGCCGCGGCTATCAACACATACAGCGCCTTTTTAATCATCATCATCCATACAGTTATTACGGTGTGCCTATGGAGTCATGAGACTGGATAAGCAGCCACTTGCCACCTTTTTTTACTTCGACGGCTGTAGACCTTATTGTCACGTTAGTGGTCTTTTCAGCTGTGGTAAAAGTGCAATCGTTCTTTTGGGCTATCCATGCCACATCGCTTGCATTGTTTAGTTTAATTATCTGTTCTGCGGTCTTACACTTATATGCGGAGCGTATTTCGGCTGCTTTTTTTAGGGCATTTTTAACATTTTCATATCCGGCATAGAAGCTACCGTCGTTTACGCCGATAAGGGTAAGGGTAGCATCAGAGGCGATATTACTTAATAGTGTGTTTATATCACCCTTTTCATATGCCTGATTTATGGTATCGAAAGTCTTTTTAGCCTGAGTTTTTGCCGGTTCAACGGTAGGTTTCTTACCAGCTTCGCCAAAGACCATCCCCGCCGATACTATAGCTGCACCGGCTAAGAGCATTTGTGCCGCTAATTTTTTCATATAATCGTACCCCCAAATAATCCGTAATTAAACCAATATCAAGCTCCAGAACCGGAGCCCCAAGAAATGGTAATATTATTCCAACAGTTATGTCAACATGCGACTTGAACATGTCAAGCCAAAATAGAAATGTCCTATTTTTACCAAAGTAAAAATGTCCTACTGGGTTAATAATAAGTGGACGTGTATCTATCGTTTTTGAGCTTTTTGAACTGCTAACCCGCATAAATACTACGTTTTCAGCCGATATGTACCCCATATGTTCCTATTCACCCAAAACCCAAGTACGGTGTTATGCAAGTTGTTAAACGATAAGTGAAGATTGATGTTACGAAGAGGTAACGCTCTGTTTGACAATAGATATGAATAACTATGTGATTTATTTATGATAATGTGTTTTGAATGTGCCAGGCAGATATTAAATAGATAGTTCTTCATAGGTGGCGCTGCGCTCAACTGGCTCTTTCTGTGCGCGCGTGATCAGGTGAATCATTTGCTCAGTTGTAAGCATCTCGGCGGATGACGCACCGGCGCTGTGGGCAATTTTCTCTTCTATTACTGTGCCGTCAATGTCTGTGGCGCCGAAGTACAGGGCTATTTGGCATATCTTCTCGCCAAGCATAATCCAGTATGCCTTGATGTGCGGGAAGTTATCAAGGACTATACGGCTGACGGCTATTGTCTTAAGGTCGTCTATGCCGGAAGGCGTTACATCTGCTACACTGGCAACAGGCTGGTATGAAAGAGGAATAAATGCCTGAAACCCCCCTGTACGGTCTTGCAGCGCTCGCAGCGCCATGAGGTGGTCAACCCTGTCGCCGAAGGATTCGATGTGACCGTAGAGCATTGTGGCGTTTGTCTTAATGCCAAGCGTGTGGGCGGCCTCGTGGATTTCAAGCCAGCGGGCAGCGGGGATTTTCTCCGGGCAGAGGCGCGCGCGTACAGTCTCATTAAATATCTCAGCCCCGCCGCCTGGCATCATATCAAGCCCGTGTGATTTCAACTCAGCAAGCGTGCCCTGAAGCCCCAGCCCGCTTAGTTTCGTAAAATGGTCAACTTCGACGGCAGTAAACGCCTTAATCTGAACGCGAGGGTACTGTATCTTAATCCTTGAAATCAGGTCGAGATAATAACTAAACGGCCAGTCTGGATGAAGGCCGCCGACGATGTGCAGTTCATTAAATGGTGAGTGCGTGGAGGCCAGCTTTGCAAGTATATCGTCAATGGTCATCGCGTATGCGCCGTCCTGCCCCGTTGAGCGGCTGAATGCGCAGAACCGGCACCGGTTGACGCATATGTTAGTCGGGTTAATGTGGTGGTTTCGCGTGTAGTAGACCTTCTTGCCGTGTCGTTGTTGCGCGGCGAAGGCGGCAGCCCTGCCCGTGTCAAACAGGTCATCAGAGTTAAAAAGCCCCAGCGCGTCGTCCCTGCCAAGACGCTCCCCACAATAAACCTTGTCAAGCACATTTAAATGCATGGTTTATTCTAACATATACAGATGGTTTCATACACATGTTAAGTTTATTACACATGTGATATATGTTTTACCTATTGACAGCATGGCGGTGACGACTGTTATACTTAATCTACAGTTAATACAGTCTAATATATTTTTTAAACCCCATGAGTGTTAAACTCACACCGGATAACGCAGTAGTATTGTGAAAACTGATATGATAAATAGCGAAACCCAGGATAAGCGCATTATAAGTTATTTAAATACGCCGCGTTTGATAGCTGTTATTGTGATAACCACTATAGCATTGTCAGTCATTACAGCCTCCTGGACAAAAAACAGGATGATAAGAAAAATCAATGGAGAGATCGTAGTGCGTTTAAATACATACAACAGTTATTTGTTAGACAGGGTAAACAACTACAGCATCTACACTAAATTGTTATCAGAACGTCCTCATATCATAGAATACTTAAAGTATCCCCCTGATACAAAAATTCAAAATGAAAAAATTCAAAATGAGATGAACGAATACTTATTGAAGTTCAATGATGCTATCGGTGCATCTGTTGCTTATATAATTAATAAGAACGGTATTACTGTCGCTTCAAGCAACTATAAAGATGCCAGCAGTTTAGTAGGCAAGAATTTGGGGTTCAGAGAATATTTCAAGAATGCCATGAACGGGATACCAACTGAGGACATAGCCGTCGGAGTTGTAACAAAGATACTCGGTTACTATAGGTCACATCCTGTAAGGAACGGCGATGAGATAATCGGGGTTGCCGTGATAAAATACGATGTAAACGTAGCTTCTCATAACAGCACACATAGAGAAGAGATACTGATTATTGAGGATGACCATGGTGTTATTTTTCATACCAATGATAAGCGGTATCTCTACCACACAAGACACAAGCTATCGGAAGATACCTTAAAAATGTTAAAAGACACGAAGTCGTATGCCAGCGAGCCATTGCCGCCACTGCCGATTGTTAATGAATCAGAAAAAAATGGTATACACTTCGTTACACTCCGCCACACGCAGCAGGCAGGGGAGAAATCACGGACTAAGGAATATATAATTTCAGGGACACATGATAATAGTACTGTTTGGAATACGCATTTTCTTTTTGAACTTTCTGAAGCAGGGCAGGAGATAAAGAAGAATGTCTTCTTAGTAATATCATCGATGTTTGTGCTTTATTTGATTGGTGCATTTCTAATTCATAGAACTAAATCAAGACAAAGATTACAGGAAAGCTATAATGATGTGCTAGAGCAAAAAGCTCTGTTATTAGAGCAAAAGGCTCTGTTATTAGAACAAAAGGCTCTGTTATTGGAACAAAAGGCTATTGTTGATAAACATGTAAAAGAGCAGGAAACCATTAACTCCGTTCTGAGGCTGTCGTTGTCATCTGAATCCCTTGAGGTACACCTGCAAAGGAAATTAGATGTTCTTTTGGCACATACTCAGAGTTCCTTAGTACCCAGAGGGTGTATTTTTCTCTATGATGAGAAACTGAACGTCCTTCAACTTGCTGTACAACGTGGGCTTAGTGATGCACATATTGCGGCGTGTGCAGTTGTACCATCTGGTAAATGCCTGTGCGGGCTGGCGGCCTCTACGAAGGAAATAGTGTTTTCCAGTGATTGTAGGGACAGTAGACACACGATTACTTACGATGCTATGCCCGAGCACGGTCAGTATTGTGTGCCAATTGTTTCAACAGACAAACAGACAGACCGGCTGTTGGGAGTAATCTCTATCCATGTGCCATCGGGCTATGAACGAAATGATGCAGATGAGGTATTTTTTAAAAATATTGCAAGTATTATTGCCAGCGTGATTTTGCGAAAACAAGAACTTCAGCTCATAGAGCTGGACAGGACGGAGTCTCTGACTACCCTGGCGGCAGGCATAGCACATGAGATAAATAATCCCTTGTCTTTTATTAAAGCATCTGTAAGCTCCATCCAAAGAAATCTATCTAAAGTTGAGCAATTCATAAAACAATGCGGAATACTTCAAAAGCCTCCATCAGATGAAGAACTATCTCAGCAGCTCAACTCGCTCTCTATGATGAATACGAAAATCGCCACGTCTAATAAGGGTATTGAGAGAATTATGGAGGTCGTCAACGGGTTGAGGACATTTTCACGTCTCAACAAATCTGACGTAGAGGAAGTGGATATTAATAAGTGTATCGACGAGGCATTATCGCTATGTGTAGACAACAGGGTGACAATCCTCAAGGAATACGCACAGTTGCCACCGTATCTTTGTGAATCACGGGCGATAAATCAATGTCTCTACCATATACTGCAAAATGCCTTTCAGGCTGTTCAGGCGGTTAAAGACATCGGCACACAACAGCCAACAATACGAATCGTTACTTCGCAGGCAGGTACAGAGGGTGAAATAGTTCAAATAAAGATAGAGGACAACGGAATAGGAATGTCTGAGGACGCTGTGAAGCGGGCGTTTGTACCTTTCTTTACGACAAAAGAAGTAGGTTCAGGCAAGGGTCTGGGATTGTCTATGGTGGAGGGGATAATATCACGACATAACGGCACAATTAAGTTAGAAAGTATAGAAGGCGAGGGTACTACAGTGACGATAAGCCTGCCTATTGTTCAAAATAAGATGTTTTTATAAGTAGAGCCAGTTGCAAAATGAATAAATATGCCCTGTTTATGTTCAACCTTAAAGAATGGATTCCTGCTTTCCAGTGTGTGTTGTATCTCTTTGTAGTTCACGGCGGTACCTCCAGTGTTTATTCGCCAATTATAGTACATCAATTGTCATGGGGCAGTAAAGCTAAAACTGGAATAATAGGCTGTGTTACCCATCAGGGCAAATTCACAGCATCTCCCCAATCAACATTGCACAATCAGCGTACTACTTTTAATTCAACCCAAATGTTACAATACCGACCATATGTCTAAACGCTATGACAAAATAATTAAGGAAATCCTGAGAGATGTCGTAGACACCCTATTAACGAACGTAATCGGGCTGAAAGCCATTAAATCCACGCCTTTAGAAACCAAACTCCAGATAACGAACGAGCGGGAGGCTGACTTTATCCTTCTGGTAGAATTGGAAGATGGCACACAACGTTTGATACATATAGAATTTCAGTCTACGAACTATTCCAAGATGGCATATAGAGAGCTGCGCTACTGGGTTTATATTGCTGAGATATATGGTATCCAACCGCTGCAGTATGTGTTTTACATAGGTAACGAGACGCTTAATATGCCTGACAACATCAAAGCGGAAAAGATCGACTATAGTTATAACTTGATAGATATGCGGGATGTGGATTGCAATAAATTCCTGTATTCAAATAAACCTGAAGAGGTGATAATCTCCATTCTGTGCAATTATCAAAAGAAAGGTGTTAAAATATTCATAAGTGAGATATTGAGTCGGCTAAGAGAGCTGGTGCCAGAAGAAACACTCCGTGGCAAGTACATAAAACAGGTGGAAGTGTTGTCGCAGTTGAGGGAGTTGCAGAACGATGTATGTAAGGAGGCAGAGGCAATGGCAATAATGTATGATATGGAGAGAGACATAAGGTTCAAGCAGGGATTGGCCAAAGGGCAGCGCAAGGGTCTGCTTGAAGGGCAGCGTGAGGGGAAACGTGAGGGTTTGCTTGAAGGGATTGAGTTAGGGCTTGAGCTTAAATATGGATCGTCCGGGCTTGAACTGATGGATATGGCAAGGGTAGTGGACTCTATCGATAAGTTGGAAGCATTTAAAAATCTTATAAAAAAGGCCGGCTCGTTGGATGAATTGAGAGGGTTTTTAAGGGAAAACATATAACTTAGTGACACCCACTTTCCATGGCTTGAGAGGGGCTTACACTGCCCATAGCTGCTGCACTAGTTACAGTGGGTGGTTGATCGGCTTCCTGCACTTATGATTGTTGATAATAACTCGTGGGCTAAGTTTAAAATCTCCGTTACCAGGTACTTTTGTAATGCCCTGGTGCTGAAGCTGCTTATTGTGCTGATAGCGGCTGCCTCGGCGTTTTCGTTTTTTGAGAAACTCAGCAGCTATTTGATTATCAGAGTATTTATCGAAATGACCTCCTCTGCCAACATCACACCAAAGATTTACTTTCATGACGAAAACGGTAAGATATCAGATGATAACTCCGTCTCAGCAAGTCTTAATGCCACAGACGGGTTTAAAATCGTAAAGTTTAAAATTCCCAAAAATGTTCAGAAAATTACGGCCTTAAGTCTGCTTTTAGGTGAGGGTGAGGGCGTTGTAGCAATTAAAAGCATTCGAATGAAGACATTGTTTAAAGAGTATAAGTGGTCACCGGAGGAAATTTACAGAGATTTTACCCCCAATGAAAACATCGTCAGGCGGCAGGTCACCGAAGGCGCATTGTTCGTTTATTCGATAAACTATCCACCGTATTTAACAAACTGGCATATTGCTGGCGCGTTTGACAACCTCGTCCGCTCGATGGATAAACGTTTGCTGACAACCGTGAGCGTCATCATATTTACCGTCTTGTGTCTTGTAGTTTTGATGTTTGTGCGCTTTCCAAAGATTGAATTATACTGTAATGCCAACGTTTTCACTTCTTTAG
This sequence comes from Candidatus Magnetominusculus xianensis, assembly GCA_001541255.1. Taxonomy (GTDB): domain Bacteria; phylum Nitrospirota; class Thermodesulfovibrionia; order Thermodesulfovibrionales; family Magnetobacteriaceae; genus Magnetominusculus; species Magnetominusculus xianensis. The sequence goes on along the minus strand of LNQR01000083.1, from coordinate 19,769 downwards.
TGTTCGTCATATTTATCAGTCTGCCGATATTAAGCACCTTCCTTGCAATTACCTATCCCGTGAACATCAGCGAACAGCGCTCACTTGCTTCAAATCCCAAACTATCCATAAAAAATCTGGCCAAATTCCCCGCGCAATATACACAGTACTTTGAGGATAACTTTGGATTCAGAGATATGTTTATCAGATGGAATAACCGCTTTAAAGTGACAGTATTAAAAACCTCCCCCATCCCTCATCAGGTGGCTTTCGGTCACGACGGCTGGCTGTATATGACAGCCATAGATACTATCGAAGACTACAGAGGTAACGCGCCTTTCAAAAAGGAGGAGCTGATTAAGATTAAGGGAACCCTTCTGGCAAGGCAGCGCTGGCTTCGTGAACGAGGCATTGACTACTACCTGCTCGTCCCGCCAAACAAGGAAACAATCTATCCGGAGTATCTGCCGGAGTTTATAAACAAGGTCAGCAGCACAACTAAGCTTGACCAACTGATTACACTACTGGACAATACTACCTTCAAGATTATAGACCTGAGAGACTCCATCTTAGAGGCAAAAAACAATGGCAGATTGTACTTTAAGACCGACACTCATTGGAACTCCTTCGGGGCATTCATGGGGTATCAGAAAATTATCAATGCCCTGGGAAAAGACTACCCGCAGCTTGTCCCTAAGGCAATTTCAGACTTCAAAGTCACCGCTGGCGCCAGAGGGGCTGGCGACCTTTACAGGCTCATATCTGTTGCCGACCTTTTTACAGACGACGAGGTGATTTTTACGCCTGTAACTCCATTTAAAAGCAAAGACGCCGCCCCCGGCAACTATGTCCACACTTACAGAACCCCTACCAATCCACTTATCGTCAGAGAAGTAGATGATGGAAGGCTGCCGAAAGTCGTTGTCTTCAGGGATTCCTTTTTCATGCATCCTTTGGACTTCTTTGCCGAACATTTCAGGCGCAGCGTCTATGTATGGACGATGACATTCGATACAGATATTATCGAAAAAGAACATCCGGACATAGTCATCACTGAAATCGTCGAGAGGAATCTCTATACGTTAAAAGACGCTAACAGGCCGTAAGATATTAGGGAACTACGGGGAGTAAGTCTAAACCAGTTGTCTCGTCAAGACCGAACATGATGTTCATGTTCTGAACGGCCTGCCCCGAGGCACCCTTAACCAGATTATCTATGGCGCTTATGACAATCAGTGTGCCGTTTTCAGAGATTGCTATGCCAAGTTGACACAAATTTGTGCCGCGGACGTTTCTTATATCAGGGTATTTTCCCATCGGCAGTACATCGACAAATGGTTCGTCTTTATATGCGCTGCCATAAATCGAATGGAGTTCGCCCAAACCCCCTGATTTAATAGTGTGCTTGAGCGGTGCATAGACTGTGCTTAACATGCCGCGTGCAACGGGCAGCAGATGTGGCGTGAAGGTAACATTAACAGCACTGCCAGCGATGCAGGACAGTTCCTGCTCAATCTCCGGCGTGTGTCTGTGCGCAGCTACGCCATAGGCCTTAAAGCCTGTTTCGATTTCGCAAAACGAATATGCAACTTCGCTTTTCCTGCCAGCGCCGGAGACGCCGGATTTTGAATCTATAACAATATGCTCAGTATTTATAATTCCTTGCCTCAGTGCTGGCAGCAGGGCAAGTATCGCCGTCGTGGGGTAACACCCGGGATTGGCGACTAGTGATGCGTCCTTGATTTCCTCGCGGTAAAGCTCCGGCAGGCCATAGACCGCATGTTTCAGCGTATCTGAAAACCTATGATTTGTCTTATACCACCGCTCATAGAGCTGCAAGTTCCTGAGCCGGTAATCGGCAGAGAGGTCTATTACCTTTTTCCCACGGCTGTGGAAAAACTCTACCGCCTCCTGAGAGGCCGAATGCGGCAGGGCAAGAAAGAATATATCCCCCTTGTCAAGCAGTGCATTCTTGTCGAGAGGTACAAACCGTACACCCTTATATGTGTAAAGATGTGGGAAGAGTTCAGTGACTTCCTTACCGGCTGACTGCTCAGACGTAACAGCGGTAATCTCTACCTCTGGTACGTGCTTAAGTATCCTCAGCAGCTCGCTGCCGGTATAGCCGCTTGCCCCACAGATGACAGCTCTTATCTTCGTCATAATCTGCAGCCACCGCCCGCCTTATGAGGCCGGAGGGCGAAACGCACATTATCTCTTGGAGAACTGGAAGCGCTTTCTGGCGCCTTTCTGACCGTACTTCTTACGCTCCTTCTCTCTTGGGTCACGCGTAAGCAGGCCTTCTTTTTTGAGCTTAGGTCTGAGGTCAGAGTCCGAGTTGATAAGCGCTATAGAGATACCGTGCCGTACTGCCCCTGCCTGCCCGGCCGGGCCGCCGCCGTGTACGCTTGCCGTAACGTCAAGTTTTCCTACCATGCCGGTCACTTCAAGCGGTTGATTTATCATCATACGCAGCGTCTCTCTTGGAAAATAAGCATCGATAGGTCTGCTGTTAACGGTTATGTCGCCTTTGCCTTTTTTTAATATTACACGGGCTACTGAGGTCTTTCGCTTGCCGGTTGCCGTGTATCTAATCTCTGCCATTTAAATCTCCTCACGTTATGTCATGTTATATTACATGATACTGTGCTGCTTTATGCCTCTATGTTATCACTCTATTTTATGTCTCTATTTTATATCTCTATTTTATATCTAGGGCTTCCGGCTTTTGAGCCGCGTGTGGGTGCTTGGCGCCTTTGTATATCTTGAGTTTCTTTATCATAGCCCTGCCAAGCCTGTTCTTCGGGAGCATTCCCCAGACGGCAGCTCTGACCAGCTTGTCTGGTTGTCTTTGCAGCCTGTCTTTTGCGGTTTCTGATTTAATGTTGCCAATGTAGCCGGAATGGTGGTAATAGACCTTGTCGTTGAGTTTATTACCCGTCAGTTTTATCTTTTCAGCGTTGACAACGATAATAAAATCGCCCGTGTCTACATTAGGCGTGAATATCGCCTTGTTTTTACCCCTGAGATATATGGCTATTCTCGTTGCCAGCCGCCCAAGCACCTTGCTCTGTGCGTCTACTACGTACCATTTCCTCTCGTGTTCGTCTTTCTTCATAAACTTTGTCTTCATCAGCCCTTCACCCTCTTCATTTTCTCCTTCCTTAAGTTGCACTTGCCAGAGCGGTTACTGTAGCTTTACCGGCTTGTGTATATTCACCGTTTTGCCCACCGCATAACACAATGTCTGATAAAGTAAAATAATTACGCCGGTATTGTCAATATCCTTTTGACAAGTTTATAAAATTTATTTTACAATACTATCTTTAATTTAGCAGTTGAGCGATGGGGTGTCGACAAACGGCAAGTCAGGAGACTTTGGATCTCCCATCTGGAGGTTCGAATCCTCCCACCCCAGCCAGCGGCAGCCGTCAGAGGATCGCTAAGCCGGTTCATTGACTATAAGGAGAACATTAACTATGCTCAAGGAAATGAAGCTCATTACGGGAAACTCAAACGTCGGGCTTGCTGAGTCAGTAGCGCAGTACCTGGACCTTAAATTAGTCAGCACCCTTATAAAGAGATTCGGCGACGGGGAAATATCTATCCAGGTCAATGACAATGTCAGAGGATCAGATATCTTTGTCATTCAATCCACATGCGCCCCTGTAAACGACAACGTGATGGAGTATCTGCTCCTGGTGGATGCCCTTAAGCGTGCCTCTGCCGGAAGAATAACCGCTGTAATCCCGTACTACGGCTATGCGCGCCAGGACAGAAAGGTGCAGCCGAGGGTGCCGATTTCCGCAAAACTGCTGGCAGATTTAATTGCCGTTGCCGGTACGCACAGGGTACTAACGATTGATTTACACGCTGGGCAGATACAGGGGTTTTTTAATATCCCAGTAGACCATCTCTATGCCATTGTACTGATTTTAGAATATATAAAGAAGTCGTATCCTGTTGACAATCTGGTGATAGTAGCCCCGGATGCCGGTGCTGTGGAGCGCTCCAGGTCGGTTGCCAGGCGACTGAACTGCTCTATGGCTATTATAGATAAACGCAGAGAGCAGGCAAACGAGTGTAAGGCAGAAAATGTCATCGGCGATGTAGGCGGTAAAGACGTCCTAATCCTTGACGACATGATAGATACGGCAGGCACCACAGTGCAGGCTGCTCAGATACTTAAAGCAAACGGCGCCCTTAAGGTATATGCTGCATGTACGCACCCCGTGCTTAGCGGCCCTGCCATCGAGAGAATCAATGACTCAGTAATCGAACAGGTCATTATCACAAACACTATCCCCCTGGATGATAAAAAAAGCAACTGTAAAAAACTCGTAGTCTTAAGCGTAGCCTCATTGCTTGGTGAGGCCATTAAGAGAATACATGATGAGTCGTCAATCAGTTCACTATTTAAATAATAACTGTTGGAGGAAACATAAATGGAAAAAGCAACATTAACAGCAAAGGTAAGAGACACAAGGGGAAAGGGCGCTGCGAGGACCCTCAGGAGGGCGGACCTCATCCCATCGGTCATATATCGTAAGGGTGTGGCAGAGCCTATTACCCTGCCGCGCAAGGAGCTGGTTAATTTTATTAATTCGCTGGCCGGAGAGCAAGTCCTTGTTAATCTGGCGTTTGCCGATGGTTCGGCCAAGCTTGCCATTATGAGGGACTATCAGACTGATCCGATTAAGGGTGAACTCCTGCACGCAGACTTCTACGAGGTATCGCTTAAGGAGGCAATCAAGGTAAGCGTTTCCGTGGTACTTACAGGCGTTCCGATTGGCGTTAAGCGCGACGGTGGTATATTACAGGCCGGTCTTAGGGAGATAGAGATTGAGTCCCTGCCTGATGACATCCCTGCCCACATTGAGCTTGATGTCAGGGCGCTTGAAATAGGGCATTCCTATCATGTCAGAGACATAAAAGTGGGCGAAGGGATAAAGATACTCTCCGAACCTGAAGAGGTAGTTGCGTCGATTATCGTCTCTGCAAGCGGTGTATCTGAACACTCAGCAGAGGAGGGTGCGGCAGCCGTTAAGGAGCCGGAGGTTATGAAGAAAGGCAAGCAGGAAGACAAAGATAAGTAGCGGTTGGTATATAATCGGGCTGGGGAATCCCAGCGCCAAATACAAGAACACGCGGCATAACGCGGGCTTTGCAGTCATAGATGAGATTGCCCGCGTCTATGGTGTAGACCTGAAGGTACGCGGCAGTGTGGAAACAGGCGAAGGCGTAATCGAAGGAGCAGGCGTAACCCTAATAAAACCCCTCACGTATATGAATAGGAGCGGCTCAGTTGTCTGGTCGCAGCTCAGAATGAACAGCGCACACTCGATAGTAATACATGACGACATCGACATGGCCCCTGGAAAACTAAAGATCAAAGCCGGAGGCGGGGCAGGCGGTCACAAAGGTATTCTTTCAATAATCGAGACATCCGGGACGAGGGACTTTCTAAGGATTAAAATCGGTGTTGGTAAGGATGCCTTAATTCCGGTAGAAGACTATGTGCTGATGAGATTTCCCCCCGGCGAGGCCGCGCTTATAAAGGAAGTGGTCTCACTGGCGGCAAGTGCGGCTGCCTGCGTTATTTCTGAGGGCATTGCGGTGGCTATGAATAAATTCAACAAGCGTCTGGACACCCCGGACGAAACACAGAGTGGGCGGAGGGGCAATGATTGAGAAAAAGACATATTACTTTGAGAAACCCGGCAAGGCCAACACCGGCGAATGCCTGTCTATAGTCGCGGCTGCCGTGATGGCATATGGATACAAACACATCGTAGTGGCCACAACCGGAGGCGATACGGGAGCGTTGTTCTCAGAGGCATTTAAGGACACGAGCGCAAATTTAGTTGCAGTCAGTCATTCGCATGGCTTTAAGGAGCCAAACACAATAGAGCTTGACCCTGAGCTGGTAAAGAAAATCAGGGCAAACGGTGCGGTTTTATATACGGGCACAATGGTAACGCATTCGATAGAGAGCGCGTTTGCAAAACAATTCAGCGGCCTTTACCCAACTCTGATAGTGGCGCAGACGCTGAGGCGTTTTGGCGAGGGTACAAAGGTATGCTGCGAGATAGCTATGATGGCGGTAGATGCGGGATTAGTCCCCGAGGGTGTGGACATAATCACTGTTGCCGGTACGGGCAGGGGGGCTGACACTGTACTGATACTACGCTCTGCGGCATCAAAACGGTTTTTCGATTTGAAGGTACAGGAGATACTTGCAAAGCCGCTCTTTGGGATTTAAAACTAAGGTAGAAATGCTTAAATAATTTCTCAAACCGTCTGCTAATTCTTTAGTTGAGGCAATAATATATTTAATTCTTTTTTTGGTAATAATTATCTTCACAAGCAACCGCCATGTAGCGGACTACGATTGATTTCTTGCACTCTGTGCTATGCTCATAAACTTATCGCCTGTCCCCAGGGCTGCCTCCTCGGTCTAGTCTCTCTGGTTGATAAACACCGGAATAAGCTCTGAACGGCTTTTAAGTAGTCTCGATACGGCTATTATTCACATATATTAATCTCCATATATTTTGCTATAATAAATGTATCGTGATGGAGGATACCTTATCTGCCGGTAAGCTCTACAGATGGGCGATTATACTAGCAGTCTTTACCGTCTTTTATAATATCCTTGAAGGGCTTGTCTCTGTGTATTTAGGCTTTGAGGATGATGCGCTTTCTCTGTTTGGATTTGGTGTTGATTCTTTTGTTGAGGCAATCTCGGGCGTCGGTGTCTGGCATATGGCCGTGAGGATTCGTCAAAACCTGGCAGGCGATACAGATGTGTTTGAACGTCAGACACTTAAAATCACAGGCGGCGCTTTTTATATCCTCGCAGCCGGTCTTATCGCCTCGACTGCCTATAATATTATTCAGGGAAAACACCCGAAGACCGCCTTCTGGGGAATCGTAGTATCGTGTATCTCTATAATGGTAATGTGGCTTCTTGTTCACTATAAGGTGAAAGTGGGGACCCAGTTGAACTCTCAGGCAATACTCTCAGACGCCGCCTGCACTCGTACCTGCATATACCTATCAGTCGTGCTGCTTGTGGGCAGCATAGGGTATGAACTTACCGGAGTCGGCTGGTTTGACTCCGCTGGTGCCTTGATTATCGCGGCACTGTCATATAAAGAGGGGCGTGAGGCCTTTGAGAAGGCACGCGGCAAGTCATGCTGCTGCGGTCACACCTGTGCCCCCCCTGCCCAAAATGACTAAGTCTTTTTCACCCTTACTGTCATAACAAATACCGGGATAATCAGCAGCACTAACGCCGACACTATCCAAAACGAATACTGATAGTTATTGTTAAATTTCGCCAGTAACAATCCCGTAACAATCGGCCCTGAGGCGTGCCCAATATCATATATCGTACCAAATGTCCCCATTGCCGTGCCGTAGTGTTTTTCCTTGCATATGTCCGCCACAAGGGCAGCCGACGACGATGTAACAAAGGCCTCACCCAGACCAAACACCACCGCCACGACCATCAGCAGATAAAAACTCGTCAAAAGCGGTATCGCCCCGAATGACAGGGCACACATTGCCAACCCCACTGCAATTATAGGAACCCTGCCATACTTATCAGAATTCCTGCCCATTACCGGCTTCGACACAATCGTCGAGACCACCTGCACACCCCATAAAAGCCCCGCCTGAAATTCATTCAGCCCGGCCACCTTCACGCAGTACACCGGCAGAAACGCCTCCAACGCCCCCACGCACATGTTCTGTACGCCTTCCATGTTTGACGTAATCAGAACCCTTTTGTCGCTGACAACTTCCTTTATCCCCGAGGCGAATCTCTTGAATGATTCTTTCAGTGTCTTGCCTTTTTCTACTGTTTCTTTACCTTTAAGATACTTAATACCTATAAGCAGCGATATTACCCCAAGTACTCCGCTTATGATATAGACTATTTGAAAGTCGGCAAGGATAGGGTCCTTCGACGCTACTCCATGGTGCAATAAGTACCCGCCAACAGGCGCGCCAACCAGATTCCCTATAATCGTCACAGAGGAAAACCACGACAACGCCTCACCTCGCTTCTCACCAGCAATTTCTGCAACAACTGCCATTGCCACCGGCCCATAAACAGCCGTTGCAAACCCGTGCAGGAATCTCACTATCACCAGCATCCTGTAATCATGTACAAGCATATACGTAAAGGGCATAATGGCAAACACGCAAAGCCCTATTAACATCGTGCGGCGTCGGCCTATTATATCTGACAGTGCCCCTGAGGGCAGCTTAAAGAAAATCCCCGTCACTGTTGATATCCCCACAGCTAAACCAATGGCCTCCGGCCCGGCCCCCAAATACATGGCAAACAGAGATAGTACAGGGCTTCTGGCAAGCGCATAGGAAAACCTTGCAAAAAACCCTACGAAATAAAGCGGAGCTGTAACTCCAGGCGCCGTACCCATAGTCGTTTCCCCTCTTGATTATTAAGGGTCTCATAATAGAACCAACTTGATGAATGAGGGCTCTGCCCTCAAACTCCCGGCAGGGAACTTGTCCCCTGCACCCCATCTACGGGGCTTCGCCCCTTTGAATCTAATTATTATGAGACCGTTATTATATTTAATGTTTTATAGGAGTTTGTCTGTCAAAGTATATGCTTTTGCCCGTGATGCTTATCGGGATTCCCATTGCTACCTCTGCCTGTATCAACCCCAGGGCCTTTGCCGCCGCCCCTACCCTTTGCTGCACACGGTTGTCCACATTTAAGAGGCTCGCGGTCTTTGCCGCCGATGACAGCGCCACACCTATATCCATCATCCTCATTATGCAGTGCGGCCCGGTATAGCCCATGTCCTTGGCCTTTAGCTCTCTGGCCTTTGTGAAATCTGCACACTTGGCGTAGCCGCAGCCACCGCAGTCATACCCAGCCGTAACAGGCTTTGACAGACCTATCAGCACCAGCGCCTCGGAGTGTTCAATGTTAGATGCATCTCTTAACCAGTAGGCCTCGTTCGTGCTTTTTGGGGCATATTCTTTCATCACCTCAGCTATCTTTTTCAGGTCATCGTCTTTAGTAATCACCACTATTTCAAGAAAATCCTTCCCGCCTGCCTTCGGTGCAGTCCTTGCCGCCGCCGCCATTAGTCCTGCTGTCATTTCTGATATTTCCTTCATCTCCCTGTCTCCTTTATTATATTTTGTACGGACAAGCGCTTGCCCGTGTGAATAACCTTAATTTGTTTTTGATAAATAGAGGAGTTCAAAAATCTCCGCCCCCCGCTCGAGTGCATCTATGTCAGAGCCTGCCGTTTTTTGAATACCTGTTAATATCTCCTCTATTCCAAACGATTCAGTGTTCTCATATTGATTGTCCCTGATATCTATCTCGTGTACTATCTCGGCAATCTTTTTTAATGCCCTGTCCTTAATGGAAAATGCCTTCAGCATGACCTCAAACGTACACATTGTCCCTGAGTGCATGAACTCTCCGCCCATAATGTCAAAAAACACCGTATCAGCGCCGCAATTGCCTGTATCGCCTTCAGCAGTTATCTTAAAGACAGCGCTCTTGTCGATAAACCGCTTTATCAGCCATGCGCTGGACATCCTGTCCACAAATGGACGCTCTCTCGTAGCCCATGTCTTGCCCTGGTAGTCCTCAATTTTCCTTAACTCTATTTCAGGCATGTCGTGAGATTTGCCGCTTAAGCGCATTATGCCTTTTAACCTGTCCCCCAGTGCTTCAAGCCTGAGTGAGAGGGTTTGTCCATCAGCAGAGAAAAAATCTATCTTGCTTATCTCATTAAATTCCTTTAAGCGCTTATGCAGCTTATCAGTGAGTTTTTTTGCCGTTGCGTCTTTGAGTGACGGCATTAATCTAGCCTCAATCTCATCGATATGTCTTTCAAGGGCGGCATAGTCCTTTTTCCTGTGCTGGTTAAATAGTTTTATTATGGCATTGTCATCAAGCATTTCAATTTTTTCAGCCTTTACAAACAAGGCCTCTCCGCCCAACGACACGACCTCTGAGGACAACCACTGAAAGAACTCTAAGTGTGCCGCGTTATATGGAAGCACATACACGGCGTCTTTCAATTGGAGCGCCCCGGCACCGGACAATCGTCTCCATATCTTAATCCTGCCGCTGACGGGTTTTGCCGAGATACTATAAAAAAATAGTAGCCATCTGTATTTCATATCATGTAACATGTCACTATCATACAACACATGTTACATCGTTGTCAAGCAGTGGAAAATTTCTTTGCACGGTTTCCCCTGAATAAGTTATATTAGTGATTGGCTCAGTTGAAATTATTATGAGATTACATTGTTATGCAAGATAATATCGTTATAAAAGGGGCTAGGGAACATAACCTCAAAAACATAAACCTCGATATTCCGAGAAATAAGTTTATCGTTATCACGGGGCCCTCCGGCTCTGGTAAATCCACACTTGCCATTGATACAATATTTGCAGAGGGCCAGAGGCGCTATGTCGAGAGCCTTTCTGTTTATGCACGGCAGTTCCTCGGTGAAATGCAAAAACCTGATGTGGACTCAATCGAAGGTCTATCGCCATCAATAGCTATTGAACAGAAGACTATCTCCAAAAGCCCGCGCTCCACAATCGGAACCCTTACTGAGATATACGATTACTTAAGGGTGCTTTATACTCGAATAGGAAAACCATTCTGCTATATCTGCGGCAAACCCATCATATCGCAGGACACCGAGGCCCTCATGGAAACTGTCAAGACACTGCCACAAGGGACAAGGATTCAAATCCTCTCGCCAATAGTCAAAGAGCGCAAAGGGCTTTATACAAAAGAACTGCTTGCCATGCGCCGCGAGGGTTTTGTCCGCGCCCGCATTGATGGCGAAATGCATGATTTGACCGAAGACATCAACCTGAACAAAAACAAGCGTCATACGATAGAGGTCGTCATTGACCGCCTGATAATCAAGTCAGGCATAGAGAGAAAACTCAGAGAAGCGGTAAACACCGCCATGAGGTTCAGCTCTGTTGTAGTGCTAAACCTGATTGAAGACAATAGGGATATTGTCCTGTCCAAGACAATGGCATGTCCTGACTGCGGCATAAATATACCGGAACTTACGCCGATGTTTTTTTCATTTAACAGTAACCTTGGCGCCTGCCCCGAGTGCAGAGGTATTGGACACGAACCCCTGAACGAATACGACGACACACCGCTGCTCTCGCTCAAACCGTGTATGCTCTGTGGCGGCCTGAGATTAAAGAAAGAGGCGCTGAGTATAAAAATCGGAGGACTTAATATCGGACAGCTCACTCAACTGTCCATAAAGGCCGCTGGAGATTTCCTCATGTCACTAACGCTCAACGACAGAGACAGTTTTATCGCTGAACGAATACTCAGAGAAATCTCCAACCGCCTCATGTTTATGGAAAAGGTCGGCCTGAACTATTTGACGCTGAACCGGCTTGTCCTGTCGCTCTCAGGCGGTGAGGCACAGCGCATACGCCTTGCCACACAGCTTGGCTCCTCACTGTCCGGCGTCTTATATGTCCTCGATGAACCGAGCATAGGGCTTCATCCGCGCGACTGCGCTAAACTAATCGACGGCCTGAAGGACATACGAGACAGAGACAATACAGTGATTGTCGTCGAACACGACGAAGAGACAATTTTAGCCTCCGACGTGGTGATTGACATGGGACCGGGCGCAGGGCTCAGAGGGGGTTATGTTACGGCCATAGGCTGCCCGGATGAGATAATGAAAAACGAAAATTCACTGACCGGTACATATCTCAGCCGCACAGCAATCATTGATATACCCAGTGATATTCCCGGCGCAAAGCGCCCCCCCACCGGCACCATAACAATCACAGGGGCATGTGAAAACAACCTGAAAGCGATCGACGTTAAAATCCCGCTTGGGGTTTTCGTCTGCGTGACCGGCGTCTCTGGCTCAGGAAAGAGTACGCTGATTCTGGACACGCTCTACCCTGCCCTCTGCAATTCTATTATGCAGCCCGGCATTCACTCCAGACTTCAGGAAGGGAGGCACACGGGGATAACCGGCACGGAGCAGATTAACAGGGTGATAAGCGTTGACCAATCGCCTATTGGCAAGACCCAGCGCTCCAACCCTGTGACTTATACCGGCATGTTCGTATACATCAGGGAGCTGTTTTCAAATCTCGTTGAATCGAAGTCGAAGGGATACACAACCTCCCGGTTCAGCTTTAACGTAAAAGGCGGCAGATGCGAGGTATGTAAAGGGGCAGGGATAAGAAAATACGAGATGCACTTCCTGCCTGACGCCCATGTCCAATGCGACACATGCGGCGGTAAAAGGTTTAACCGCGAGACACTGCGTGTTCGTTACAAGGGAAAAACAATATCCGATGTACTTTCTATGACAGTAAGCGAGGCAGCCGTGTTCTTCGCACCGATTGTACCCTTAAAGGAAAAACTGATGCTGCTTGAGGAGGTAGGCCTCGGTTACATACAACTTGGGCAACCGGCAACCACGCTCTCAGGCGGTGAGGCACAGCGCCTCAGACTCTCACGTGAACTGACAAAACGCGCCACAGGTAAGACGCTCTATATACTTGACGAACCCACCACAGGGCTTCACTTTGTCGATGTCCAAAGGCTGCTGCGAATAATCCACCGCCTTGTGTCGCTTGGCAATACGGTAATTGTAATAGAACATAACCTCGACATGATTAAGCTCTCTGACTATATTATTGACCTCGGACCAGAGGGCGGCGACCACGGCGGATATATAGTAGCCGAGGGAACGCCTCATGAGGTTATGCAAAACCCGCGTTCATTTACCGGAGAATATCTTAAAAAGAGGTTAAGCTGATACCGGCTTAGGCCGACTATTTCCTCTCATGTCCCAGATGATTAGCCGTCAGGATAGCTGCTGTAGTCTATCTGTATACCGCAGTCGATACAGTTTATGAACTCCTCGCCTTCACCCCTGACATAGATAATCAGCCCGCAGTTGCCGCACACGACGCGTAGACCGGCATGGTCTCTTATAACAGCCGAGGTTACCTGATTGCCTCTGATGGCAATGACGGAGATTGGGTAACGGCGTATATCGAGGGATTGCCCGCAGCGGCTGCAGTTGTGTTCATTAGTGTCGAAGGATATGACATTATCACTCAGGCAGTTGGAACATAGTGTATGATAGTTGTCGTCCAGACCGTATCTCAGGCAGTATTTATCAATATCTAAATCCATATTACCTCCAACTGTTCATACTATAGATATATTCTGATATTCCCAACTGACACATACTTAAGATACCCCGAATATCTTTTCTAAGTCAACTCTAAGTCAATAGGGCCATCAGCAGGGCAAACACATTTGGAAATTACAATTAAGAATCCAGTAGAATTTTATATTAGATAATGTATATAATAATTAGCCATGTAAATGTCGGGGGAGCGGAACAGGTGATTTCGTCACACAACAGCACTACTGGTACTGTACCAACAAAGATTATGCCGCCTCACCTCCAAATGGTGTTGGAGCGCAGGAGGTGTTTTCAGCAAATCAATGCCGCCTTGTCTAAACCCATTGTATGGGTGTCGGCACCGGCAGGGGCAGGTAAGACCACATTAGTTGCAAGTTATGCCAGTGCTATGAACCTGCCCACTCTATGGTATAGCTGTGATGAGAGGGATATTGATGCCGCAGTCTTTTTCTCATACATGCAAAAGGCTCTGACAATTTATAATCCCGATAAATACTGGATACTGCCTGATTTTGCAGCAGATGGCTCCAAAGATATAATTACTTTTTCTATTTTATACTTTGAGCAGTTATTTGAACATCTTAAATTCCCGTGTTTGCTGGTAATTGATGATTATCATAAGATTCCGCCAGAATCTGCCCTTCACACGGTCTTTATCAAAGGTCTGTATCAACTGCCAGAAGGGATAAATGTAGTCTTTACAAGCAGGAATGACCCACCGTCTGCGTTTGTTAATTTTCAAGCGAAGAGAAAATTAAGCGCCATTGGTTTTGATGATATAAGATTCGATTTGGAGGAAACGGCAGCGCTGATAAAAAACACTTCAGAACTCTTAGTTCAGGATGACTTAATTGACAGGTTATACACTAAGACCAACGGCTGGGTGACAGGGTTGGTGTTGGCCTTATCTCAGATTGATATGACAAAAACCGCTGCTGGGTTCAACGAATCTGCCCTGGATGAATTGCTGATTAAGTATTTCTCAGAAGAGATATACAATCCCCTGCCTGATGACATTAAGGAGTTACTGCTGAAAACTGCATGGCTGCCTGAATTTACACTTGAGATGGCAGCAAAGATTGCACCCAATGGACATAAGATATTAACAGACAGCAGATACTTTATTACAGAGAAGTGTACGGACAACCGTGTCACATATGCCTTCCAGAGTATATTCAGAGATTTTCTGTTAAGTCAGTCAGACGGGGACGAGGCGGCATTACATGCGCTAAATGTCTTAGAGGAACATGGCTATATTGAAGAGACCGCTGCACTTACTGTTGAATTAAGGAAATGGGAAAGGCTTGAGAGATTAATCACTACATATGGGCAAAATCTTATAGACGAGGGGAGGCATACCCTTGTCGACAACTGGCTGACCAGTCTGCCCCATGAGGTAATGCAATTGCATCCCTGGCTGCTGTATTGGCAGGGTTTAAATAAGATGTACCTGATGCCTGAAGATTCCCGTCAGATACTTGAACACGCCTACATCATATTTAAAAAATCAGGCGCACATGACGGTCAGCTTTCTGTCCTGTGTGCCATAGTTAAAACCATTATAGTTGAAGGGAAGGATTTTCATCCCCTTGACTACTGGATAGCGGAGTTTGAGGGGACACTGCTTGAAGGGTATAAGTGTATCGAGTCTGACAAAGACAGGGAAGATACAGTGGCAAGCATATTTGCGGCACTGGTGTTTCGTCAGCCGGAGAACATAGGCATAGATTATTGGTTAGTAGAGGCTGAGAAAATTGTGCTGCACTCTAAACATATTGAAAACCGTATATTCGCTGGCTATACAGTCATAATGTACTACCTGTGGTCTGGGTTGATATATAAAGCCGGGGTTATTGTGGATGTATTGTCATATCCTGCAAGGCAGACCAAAACATACCCAGCGCTGAGATTAACATATTTATTGGCAGAGGCATTATATTTTTACCATAAGCTCTCATCAAAAGACGCACTAAACAGTGTCGATGAGGGGCTAATGATTGCGCAGCAGACAGATATGCACTTTATGGAGGCAGCGCTGCTGGGTGTATCTGTTTATATCTCACTTGCTGCCGGGGATGACACTACGGCAGAGGTGTGTCTGACAAAAATCTCACCTTACAGGGATAACCAGCAAAGCAATTCACCAATATATCATCAGTTAACATCATTAGTGGAGCTTTCTAATGGAGCGCTTTCCTCCGCAATAGAACATGCAAAGAGAAACGTAGGTCTGGTACAGGATGCCGGATGCCTTTTTATGCTGGGAGTAAATAAATATTTTCTTGCATATGTCCTGGCTGAAGCAGGTAAATATGATGAGTCCATGCAGGTACTTAGTGATATTGAGAGGATTGCGGTTACTACAAAGAGTGAACTCTTTGACTATCTTATCCTGGCAGTTAAGTCACTTATATACCTGAAAACCAATGATATACCCCGCTTTACTGACATGTTTAATAAGTCAGTCATGTCAACTGAACGCTCAGGCATTAAGATATTTTTACCATTAAATAAATCTGTTGCCTCAGTATGTAAAACGCTGCTTAAGGGCAAAGCACATGTTGAACGCATAAGAGAACTAATAACCCTGTACAGCATCACAACAGATGACCACAGGATAGTGTCCTTCCCGTGGGAGCTGAAGATATATACCTTGGGGCAGTTTAAGATATTAAGGGATGGGAATATTGTACATTTCACAGGCAAACCACACAGAACGCCATTAACGCTGTTAAAGGCAATCATATCGCTTGGCGGAAAGTGCGTTAATTCACTGGAACTATCTGACCTTCTATGGGCGGAGTCAGACGGTGATGCGGCATACAGCGCATTATACACTACATTGCACAGATTGCGTAAAATGTTGGGCAGCAACGACTATGTTCAGGCAGCTAATGGGAATTTATATCTTGATCAAAGGCTTTGCTGGGTAGATATATGGGCCTTAGATGCCATTGTCTGGGAAATCTATGAAATTGCAGAAAATGGCGGGGTAACTGCTGCGGAAGATATTATTCCTGCGTTTTTACGTATGATTTCCATCTACAAAGGAGACTTCAACTTAGAAAGTCAGGATGAGGAACTGGCTGCCCACCTGAGGGGAAGGTTAAAGTATAAATTCATCAACTGCTGTTTAGACGCAGGGGATTTCCTTGAAAAATCAGATAAATTAGAAGAGGCCATAGAGTGTTACAAGAAGTCATTGCTGGTATACCCGGCAGAAGAGATGTTCTACCAAAAGATCATGCGCTGCAAAAAAAGCATGGGGCAGGATATTGAGGCTGCCGCTGTATACAACTTGTGCAGGGATACATTGTTGTCAATACTTGGCAAAGAACCCTCACAAATGACAAAATCAATTTATAAGTCGATAATAAAAAAGTACCGGTAGTGTGACTGCTCCGATGATTCGTTGGGTGTGGCTGACTCACCGCAGGACATATGACAGATAAAAAAAGGGGGGAGATTTCTCTCCCCCTGATTGCATATGTTTTAAGGGCTACTTCGTTGTCGAAGCGGCGCTGCCCTTTTTCTTTAACATCGAGTGTGCTGCTGCAAGTCTTGCAAGCGGTACTCTGTACGGGGAACAGCTTACATAGTTCATGCCTGCGTTGTAGCAGAACTCTACTGACTTCGCCTCACCGCCGTGCTCACCGCAGATGCCGACTTTCAGTTTATCCTTTGCTGAACGGCCTTTTGAAATACCCATCTTTATCAGCTCACCAACACCGTCAATGTCAATGCTGACAAACGGGTCTTCCGGCAGTATCTTGTGGTCTACATAGAATGGTAAGAACCTTCCGGCATCGTCACGGCTTAGGCCGAATGTGGTCTGGGTCAGGTCATTAGTGCCGAATGAGAAGAACTCTGCCCCTGCCTCTACAATCTTATCTGCTACTATTGCAGCCCTCGGCAGCTCTATCATCGTTCCGACCATATACTCTACTTTTACTTTTGCCTTTTCCATAACATCGTTGCATATCTTCACGGTCATGTCTTTCATCTTGGTGAACTCAGCAGTCAATGCAACAAGAGGGATCATTATCTCAGGGATAACAGAGACGCCCTCTTTCTGAAGCTCACATGCCGCTTCCATGATGGCCTGTACCTGAATCTCATATATTTCGGGATAGGTTACGCCAAGACGACAGCCCCTGTGTCCCAACATCGGGTTGAACTCGTGAAGCAGCTCGTTTCTCTCTTTGAGTTTTGAAGCCGCTACGCCCATTTCCTTCGCCAGCGCGTTGAGTTCTTTGTCAGCGTGCGGCAGAAACTCGTGAAGGGGCGGGTCCAACAATCTTATTGTAACTGGCTTGCCTTTCATTACCTTGAAGATGCCCTTGAAATCCTTCTTCTGCATCGGGAGTATCTTTGCGAGGGCCTTTCTTCTCCCGGCCTCGTCATCGGCAAGGATCATCTCTCTAACTGCCTTTATCCTGTCTTCCTCGAAGAACATGTGCTCTGTCCTGCAAAGTCCGATTCCCTCGGCTCCGAACTTCAGCGCTACTTCTGCATCGTGCGGCGTGTCTGCATTCGCCCTTACGCCCATATCTTTGAATTCATCTACCCAGTCCATGAACTTGGCGAAGTCTCCGGTTATCGAAGGTTCGATAAGTTTTGTCTCTCCGAGGATTATCTCACCCGTTGAACCGTTAATTGTTACCCAGTCGCCTTCCTTTATTACGTCTTCTTTGACTGTGCAGGTCTTTTTCTTTGCATCTATTACGAGGTCACCACAACCGGCAACGCAGGGTTTGCCCATGCCTCTGGCAACAACAGCGGCGTGCGAGGTCATTCCACCTCTTGCCGTCAGGATTCCCTTTGCCGCGTGCATTCCGCCGATGTCCTCAGGGGAGGTCTCAAGCCTTATCAGTAGTACCTTCTCTCCCTTTTCTGCCCATTCTTCTGCCTCTTTCGCAGTGAATACGGCCTTACCTACTGCTGCGCCAGGCGATGCAGGAAGTCCCTTGGCCAGCTTCTTCAGCTTTGCCTTCGGGTCTATCATAGGGTGCAGGAACTGGTCGAGCTGCTGTGGTTCTACTCTTAATATTGCGGTCTTCTTGTCTATCATGCCCTCGTCCACCATGTCCATAGCTATCTTAAGGGCAGCAGCGGCAGTTCTCTTTCCTACTCTGACCTGCAGCATGTAGAGCTTGCCGTCTTCGATAGTGAACTCGAGGTCAAGCATATCTTTGTAGTGCTTTTCAAGGCTCTGATATATCTCCATCAGGTGTTTGTACGCATCAGGCATCGGCTTTTCGAGTTCCTCTACCTTCATAGGAGTACGAATACCGGCAACGACATCCTCGCCCTGGGCGTTAATCAAACACTCGCCGTAAAACTTGTGTTCACCAGTGGACGGGTCTCTTGTAAACGCAACGCCCGTTCCCGATGTGTCACCCATGTTTCCAAATACCATCGTACAGACGTTTACCGCTGTGCCGAGGTCATCCGCTATGCCGTTTAACTTCCTGTATGTCTTTGCCCTTTCACCAAACCATGAACCGAATACTGCGTTGATTGCGAGCTTCAACTGTTCCATCGGGTCCTGAGGGAAATCCTGGTTTACTTTCTTCTTATAGAGCGCCTTAAACTCCTTAACGAGTTCCTTAAGGGCATCAGCTGACAGCTCTGAGTCATATTTTACCTTGGTTTTTTCCTTCTTTTTGTCGAGGACGTGTTCAAATTCCATCCTGTCTACACCCATAACGATAGATGCAAACATGGTGATGAACCTTCTGTACGCATCATAGGCAAACTTTTCGTTGTTTGATCTTTTGATAACACCTTCGATTGTGGAATCCGTAAGTCCCAAATTCAATACCGTGTCCATCATGCCGGGCATCGAGAACTTAGCGCCTGAACGAACTGATACCAGAAGAGGTTTTTCGGCATCGCCAAACTTCAGACCCATCAGGTCCTCTACCATCTTCATGTTTGTCAGTACCTCGTCCCACATACCTTCAGGATACTGGCTGTTGTTATTGAAATAGTCATTACAGGTCTCGGTGGTGATTGTAAAACCGGGGGGGACGGGAATGCCCAGTTTGGTCATCTCCGCAAGTCCGGCTCCCTTTCCGCCGAGCAGGTCCTTCATGGTGCCATCGCCTTCTGTCTTACCTACTCCGAAAAAGTACACATACTTCTTCTTTGACATAATCTCTCCTCCTATTAATTTTGGTTAATTTTGGACTAATTATAATCCACAAGACTACAGTAGCTCCGATTATACTACATATTAAATCAACCTTGCAAGCTAAAATATATTTTTTAGCCCATTTTTTTTCGACTAGCGCATTTTTTTAAATCCAGAGTGCGCCTACATCGCCCTGAGACCAGGGCAAACGCATTAGAAAAGTACAACATAAATTTCCTCTTATGGATTCCCGCTTTCCAGACTGTGTCATAATAAAACCAGTCATGCCCCCCCATTCTTTGAGGGGGGCATGAGTCTGCTACGGAGGTGCGGGGTATCAAAAATAATTACGATTCATGGGACTTAAGGTTTGCCAGATGATTTATTAATCTACGGGAGAGCCACTATTACG
>LNQR01000082.1 GCA_001541255.1 Candidatus Magnetominusculus xianensis | reverse complement strand
CTATACCTCCTTTCTCTCGAACGTTAGTATAGCCTCTCTTTAGGACATTTCTACTTTGGCACTTTAGGACATTATCATTTTGGCGGAACAATGCTTAAAAAATACTTGACTTTGCTCCAAGAGGTATGTTACATTATGACTGTGATTAAGAAATTAATATCAACATTAGTATTAATAGCCGTCATGAGTCTATCTTTGCCAAGCTATGCTGAGGGCGTGCCGCCACCACCGCCGCTGCCTCCTAAAAAGCATATTGTGAAACCGAAGAGACCACCTCTGCCACCAGTACCTCCGATACCACCACGACCAAAACGTATCTATAAACCAAATAGGCCGCCCTTACCGCCAGTGCCTCCTCCAATACCACAGAGAAGGCCGCCTGTGCCGCCACCGCCGCCACTACCATAGCCGCTGTTCATATATTCAACATATGCCTGTGATGACGCCCGGCTGTTAGCCGACACAATTACGGCCTCGCGCCTCCAAGCTAGTATGGGCTGTTATGGCATATTAATTCTCAGGTCATAGCTCCCGACGGCAACATCTGCGGCTAAACCCAAGTCCCAGAGCAGACCTGTTACCTTTGACCTTGCCTTTTCAGGTATCATAAGTATGAGTTTTACCCCTTTTTGTGACAGCGCCTTCCAGTGTTTTGCCTTCTCTGCGTTGATTGACTCTTCTGTCTCCACCTCTACGACTGCCATCGCCATGCCGTAGTTTTTTAATATCAAGTCTGGATAAAATCCATCAAACTCGTGTTTATTTTCCCCGTCCTGACCATCGGGATTACACACTATCTCAGTGTATTGCCTTGATAGTCTGTTTCTTAAATGCGTCACAAGCCAGTTATGAAATACCTTTTCTGATTCCATATTTCTTCACCTTATATCCGATTTGTCTGGGCGTAATGCCCAGTAGTTTTGCTGCCTTCACTAATACCCCGTCAGTTGTTCTGAGGGCCTCGATGATTCCCTCTTTCTCAGCCTTATCTAGTGGTGTAATACGATTTTCAACCACTTCTTTAGTAAAATTCCTTATATTCAAAGGTAAATCACGCGGGTGAACTATCCTTCCCGGCAACATGATGACAAGGCGCTCTATTGTGTTTTCAAGTTCCCTGATGTTGCCAGGCCACCAGTACTTTGCCATAGCGCTTACTGTATCTTGCGATATTTCCACATTCCTTGAATTTTCCTTGTTGTATTTATCCAGAAAAAAGGCAATCAGCTCTTCCATATCCTCCATTCTCTGCCTCAATGGAGGCAGGAACATTGGCACAACATTGAGCCTGTAGAAGAGGTCTTCTCTGAAATCTCCCTCGCCAACTAACTGGATAAGGTCTTTAGCCGTAGCGGCAATTACCCTTACATCTACTTTTATCGTTTTCTCTGAACCTATCCTCTCAAACTCCCTCTCCTGTATAACACGCAGGATTTTGGGCTGAAGCCCCAGAGATAAATCCCCAATTTCATCAAGAAAGATTGTACCCTTGTTGGCAAGCTCAAACCTGCCCCTTCTTACTGACGAGGCACCTGTGAAAGCTCCCTTTTCATGACCGAACAGCTCCGTCTCCAAAAGACCTTCGGGAATAGCCGCACAGTTTAGTTTGATAAAAGGCTGCTTTGCCCGCGCGCTCATATAGTGGATGGCCTTTGCTATCAGCTCTTTTCCTGTGCCGCTTTCCCCTGTTATCAGCACTGTTGCCCGTGAGCCTGCTACCCTGTGTACGGATTCAAAGACATCCTGCATCGATGAGGATTTGCCAATTATGTTTTCTATACGGTACTTGCCCCTGAGTTCGCTCTTCAGCGTTTCACGCTCGGCTATGAGCTCCTGTACTTCCTGCTCTACCTGTCGGCTGAGTTTTATGTGCTGGGTTAATAGCGAGGCTATAATCTTCAATAGCCTGAGGTCGGCGTCAAAAGATACCCTGCTGTCAGCAAACAGCCTGTCAACGCTCAATACCCCAAGCACATCCCTTTTAAACATAATCGGTACACACAAAAAGGCAATGTTACTCTTATTTATATCCTTTCGCGCACCTGTCCTATTTAAAAACACCGGCTCATCGCCAACATTTGGCACCACTATCGGGTAACCGGACTTTGCCACCTGCCCAATGATTCCCTCGCCAAGTTTATATCTGCCCAGTTGGAGTTCTTCTATTGTCAGTCCGTGTGCTGCCTTTATGACAATCTCATCACCCTCGACAAGCGCTACCGTGCCGCGCTGCATATCAAGGAAGTCTGAAAGCACCTTCATAGCCCCCTTAAGCGTCTTATTCAGGTCTAAGGACGCACCTAACAGCTTGCTTATCTCATAGAGCGTTATCAGTTGCTGTGAATGTCTGTCCGTAGTCAGAGCAGCCCCCTGTCAATAAAACTAAAAAATGAGTGTCTTGTTACAATCAAATGGTCATGGATGACAATCCCAAGCCGTGAGGCAGTCTCCTTCAGGCTGCGCGTGAGCTTGATGTCATCTTCTGAAGGCGATGGTGAGCCGGTCGGATGGTTGTGGACAAGAATCAGCGCAGTTGCATTGTGTTTGAGCGCGTGTTCAAATATCTTTCTCGGATATACGTAACAAAGATTGGGGATTCCTTCGCCTATTATCTCCTCAGCCATAACCTCGTTTTTGGCATTTAAGTACAACACAAGAAATTGCTCGTTTTCCTTTGAGCCAATAGATGTTCTCAGATAGTCAACTATATCGTCCGGGTTCTTTATTGCCTTTCTCTTGATTCGTTTTTGTTTTAAGTAAATAGTGCCAAGGTCTTTGACAAGCTTAATCAGCGTGGCAGTTTGAAGGCCAATACCTTCGACTTCCATCAGGGTGTCTTTGTCGGCATCAAGAATGTTTTGAATGCTGCCAAATCTCTTGAGTAATCTCTTGGCCTCTGGTTTTACATCTTTTTGCGAACGGGTAAAGGTCAGAAGAAGTTCAATCACCTCATATCCAGCCAGTGAGCTAACCCCTTTTTCAATATACCTCTGTCTCAGGCGCATTCGATGCCCTGTATATTGCGGTTTACTGGATTTACCGTTGTCTGATTTAATGTCTGATTTTATGTTCATTTATCGTTTCATAGCTCACTTTGCACCCATGTCTAAGCCCTCCGGTCTGCTTACATTCAATGTTATCAAAAACTCTGCACCTCTATCCACATTTCCTGCTGTCAGTTTGCCGTCCATATTCGTCTCTATTATTGTTTTTGACATATATAGTCCAACTCCGGTACCTTCTTTTCCCTTCGTCGTATAGTAGGACTCAAATATTCTGTCTATTATATGGTCAGGGATGCCGCCGCCGTTGTCTGTTATTGAAATTAGTATCTTATTTCCTTCTTTATTATTGCTGATATTTATTTCAACCAGCCCTTGTATGTCAGCGTCGCTCTGTCTTATTGAAGTAATTGCGTCTCTTGAGTTATTCAAAATATTGAGTATCACCTGTTTAAATTCGTTAGGATATCCAATTGTAAATAATATTGTATCCTGCTGTGTTCTTATAGAAATATCAACATCGTTTTTCTTAAACACTTGTACAAACATTAAAAGTAATTCCTCTATGGTAGTTTTTACGTCGAAGTATACTTTCTTCTTTGACGGCATAAAAAAGTTCCTGAAATCATCTATCGTTTTTGACATAAAAGATATTTGATTCATTGCCATATCAACAGACTGTTCCATATACTTCTCGTTAAGTTCACCATAGATATAGGCTTCCTTCATATCCTGAACATTTAGACCAATGGCATTTAGGGGCTGCCGCCATTGATGGGCGATGAGACCTATCATCTCACCCATAGCTGCCATTTTTGACTGCTGAATAAGTAACTGCTCTTTCATTGCACGACGCTGTACTTCTTCTTCTACTCGTTTTTCAAGATTCTTATTTGCATCATCCAGGTCGTTCATAATATTCAGGTTTGCAAGATTAACCTCTTCCAGTTCTTCATTTATTTTTCTGATTTGTCTCTCAATTAATATACGGTCATCTATCTCACGGGACAACTTTTCATTTATATTTATTATTTCAGCGGTACGCGACTCTACTATTTTTCCCTGTTCATTTTTTGATATTGTGGTTTGCAGAAGGTTCTCCGCCATTTGATTAAAAGCCTTGGCAAGGTCTCCTATCTCATCTGCGCTGTCTATAGCGATAGCTGCATCGAAATTGCCAGAGCCGACTTCTAAGGCCTTATTCCTCAATAATCTAAGGGATTTCGAGAAAGTACGGGCAAAAAATATTCCAAGGAGCAGAGATAATGCCCCAACAGGCAGTATAACGAGAATTATCTTATTTCTTAGTTCCTCAGCAAAACTATAGACAGTTTTAACTGGGGCATAAAATATCAAAGTCCAATTGTTCCCCTTAAAATCAAAAAACCCTTGTTCCCGAACATAAACGTATAAGTATTCTTTTCGGGTTTGTTCATCAATACCTCTGCCGCTTCCGATAGTTTCCCCTGCCGTAGATATCTTAAAAGGCAGAGAAGCGTCCGTTTTTGACATATAAACAGTTTCTTTGCCCTGATTAGAGTAGAGCAATAAACCCTCATTATTAACAAGATACACCTCTACATCTTTAATAAAAGCGTGTTCGGATGTTCTAATAATATTAAATATCCTATCTACGGGCATTCTGGAGACAACTACACCAAAGGGAATCCCTTCTATGTCTTTTACAGGAGATGCAAAGTAAATAATTGGTATATTTAGCTCTTCAGCCACTCTTATATCCTTAGCTGCGCTGACAATGCCATTATCAATGGTGTCTATTGACCATTGGACTACATTGTGCTGTTTCCCTATGTGCAATCCTGCCGTGTCAGCTATTCTTATACGGTCTAAATTAAAAAAGGATAAAGAGGCATAGAATTTGTAGTTATTTCTGTACTCGGTTAATCTATTAGTAATTTGAGCGGGTGAAGAGTCTCTTGAACTGATTAAACTGTCACTTGCCATCATTTGAATATCGCCGTTTCGTTCAAACAATATATGATCTATCATAGACATTATATCTGTTGCTTCGGATTCCATCTTATGCAATGTCTGCCTTTCTATGGTTTTGATACTTATTGTGTAAACAGTTACTGTTATGGCTATCGCAGCCAGTATTATCACTCCAGTTATTAAAATTGATAGTTTAGTAGAAAATCTCACCTTACTCCTTTAATGATTTTATAAACATTGGTTCAATAGTTGACATTGTTTTTATTGAAGAACCCTGAAAGCCTGATGGTTATCCCCATAGCAACCTTCATATGTATCATTTATTTACTTTATTTGGAATTTTATATTTTATTGGCTGACCCATACTTTCGACAAGAGTATTAATTTCTTCCTTTAATTCAATCATCTTTAGTTCTCTGCCAATTGATATTTTCTTAAAGGTTTCCAGTTGTGTATTTACATTTACAAGGGCCTGATATATGCGAGAGTTGGATATTGAAAGACCAAGGGCGCTTGCAATGGTTAAAGATAAATTAAGATAGTGATTCTTGTACTCAGGAAATAAAAGCCCGTCAATCTCTATTAGCCCAATCACACCTTCTCTTCCCCTAATCTTTAATCTAAAACCTTTTCCCGAGGCTGTCAACGCATAGTCATCCTTGAAATTTTCAACCAGGTCATTTAATACAGTTTTATCGGCTGTCTTTTCCGGGAAAGTCCTCACCTCAGTTGGATGGTCTTCAACTATGGAAAGATAGATTATGCTTGAAGGGGCACACAGTGTTCTGAACAAATGCATGATGTTATCGATAGCAGAGTCTTCTGTTACATAGGATGAAATGTGACATACCAATTCACAGGCCATAGCGTAATCGGCAATTGTTCTGTCCTTTTCGCTTATATTATTGTCTTCTATCATCTGAACTATTTCCTGCGGTCACAGCCGCCGCCCTATTTTAACCATTGCAACGGATACCTGCCCCACTCATGCGCTGCATCCACTATTGTATGTAATACATCATCAGGCACCTGAAACGGTATCTCTCCGTGATTGTCGGACAAGATAAACCCGCCTCCTTTGCCTGCCTTTGCAATAATATCTTTTACTATTCTTGTTGTATCCTCCTGGGTCCAGCGTTTCATTTCAATACCATTGAGGTTTCCCATCACAGTTGTTCGTCCTTTACAGTCATTTTTTATCTTTTCGATATCTTCCAGCACACTCACACCAATTACCGAGGTGCCGGTTTGCATCACGTCTTCTATTATAGAATAACACCTTCCTGCTGCGAAATGTGTTGCTGTTGGGCCTTTTATCTTAGACAATGTACGTTTTGCAATATTATGGCCGGTCTTTAAGTACAATTCCTTGTCTATTATCGTTGTCGAAGACACCGGGTCAAAGTAACAGACAGCCGTACACCCGGCGTCAAGCTGTGCGTTTGCCCATTGAACACAGAAGTCTTCATTAATTCTCATCAGATGCTCAAATAACTCCTTGTGTTCATAAATAAGCTCAATGTACTTATCGAAACCCATTTGCATTACAGGAATGGAGAATGGCGACATCACAGTGCCTATAATAGGAATATCATCTCTAACCTTTTCCTTCATCATCCTCTGGGCATCAAGGGCTTTCAACAGGCACTTGCTCTGTCCAACTTCAGGAGGCACCAACCTGCGTATGTCTTCAAATTTCTTTATAAATGGCATCCCTGAATTAGGTGGGCCATCGTCTCTGAAGATTACCTCGCCACCCCATGCCTCTATCTCTATCGGTGCGTAAAAAAAACCATAGACACAGTCGTTGCTGAATTTCCTACACACCCTTACCTGTCCTTCTGCAACATTTTCAGCTCTGGAGAAGTACTCCTTGACAGACATCCCAAGCTCTTTTGCCCCGTGCATTGTAAATAATAGGAAGACAGGCACACGGTCAGGCTCCTTATGTCCAAGCGTAGTTAAAATCCTCTGCATCGGCGTCATGGACATCATAACCCCCTGCTGTTTTCTATAGAGCGAATAATATTTATCGCATCCGACACTGTCCTTCCTGCATAGTCAGCTTCAACCTCTTCATACAATTTATCATCAAAGTTAAATGGCGCACCGCCAACGACGATTGTTATGGCAGCTTGATTTTCCCTCATTTTTCTCCTTACCTCTTTTACCTTCAATGCCGACGGTAACATAAGCACCGAGATCAAAAGAACCTCTATTTTATCTTTGATAGTGAGAGATACAAGGTCGCCAGCCGACCTCCCATTACCGTAATCAACTACTTCGTAGCCTGATGAGTGTAAAAAACTTTTCACTATTTGTTTGCCAAGTGTGTGAAAATCTTCCAATGTGGCGATGGCAATCCTTAATTGTTTCTTTCTTATAGTATGATTTTGGGGCATTATGTCATGAAGGATCTCAGTACATATTTTCCCGCTCATGTAGACTTGCGACAGTGACACTTTATCCATCGTCCATCCTTCGCCGATTTGCTCTAATGAAGGTACGATTACCTTTTCCACAACCTCAATAGGCTGATATGCTGTACTTGCTTCCATCAAGGTCATTTTTGCCCTTATCTTATTGACAGACAAGAGCGACTGAATCATATTTTTTATGTATATAGCAGCATCGTCAACAGGCAATTGATTTTCCATAACACTCACTTTCCTTCCTTAGCCTAATGCAAGATGGGTTTTCCATCGATAATCATATTCTATGTGATGCCAGACATCACCTTCCAGCAATCTACTTTTCAAAAGTACATTGAAACGCCATTTTGTAAAAATCATATATTCATGATTACTTATTGGTAACATAACGTACACCACAAAGTCAATATATGTGTTTGCCCTGAAAAAGCAGCACTTTCCATAAACTTCTCTATTAAGATATACTAAATGGAAATTTGCCGCTGTCGGCGGTAAGACAATCAAAACACTGACATTAGACATACTGGGGGCATTGAAATGGGGGCAAATAAATCAAAGGGGATAATCAATGCAGTTTTAGCCGTTGTTTTAGCGTCACTATTTGTGATTGTTACATTTGTAATTGCTACAGCGGCATATGCCGGTGAACAGGCAGTGGTGGAGCAGTTCTCTCCACAGGGTACAGCTAAAGCCGTAAGACAGGTGACTGCCCGATTTTCTGAGCAGATGGTCTCGTTTGGCGACCCGCGTACTGAGTCCCCTTTTAACATCAATTGCCCCGAAAAAGGCTCCGCCAGATGGATTGACACTATGAACTGGGCATACGATTTTGACGAAGACCTGCCCTCTGGAGTGTCCTGCACATTCACGCTGAAGCCATCCATTAAGGCCCTGTCGGGAACGCCGGTCAAAGAAGCCAGCTTTCAATTCACAACCGGCGGGCCAAGCGTTCTTGTCTCTGAACCATCTGATGGAAGTATATGGCTTGATGAAAAACAAGCCTTTGTCCTTTATCTTGACGGCGTTCCCGATGAGTCCTCAATCCCTGAGCATGTCCACTGCACAGTTGACGGCATAAGGGAGCGCATAGGCGTTACTTTGATTCAAGGCAATGAAAAAGAAGAAATCCTAAAAGCCGCCGCCCCGGCACTCAGAGGCTATAAGCTGTACGATAAAAACTCATCAAGTTCCTTAAAGACTCCAGTAAAAAACCTCGTCGTCCTACAGTGCAACCGCACATTTCCTTCTGGCAAGGGGGTGAAAATCGTATGGGGTAAGGGAGTTAAATCAATAAGCGGCGTCGCATCAGACATAGAACAGGTGTTGAGCTTCAAGACTCAGAATCCATTTGCTGCCACATTTCACTGCCTAAAGGAGAGGGCCACATCGGGCTGCATACCGTTAACCCCGATGAAGCTGGTATTCTCTGCGGCAGTCTCCAGAAAAACAGCAAACCAAATCGTTATTAAAAGTGATGACGGTAAGCTCTGGCGGCCAAAACTCGATGCAGAAGATGAGGAAGACACAAGATATACGCAAAGGTTAGTGTTTGAAGGGCCATTCCCTGAAAGCACATCGTTTAGTGTTGTGATCCCTGAAGGACTAAAAGACGAATCAGGCAGGGCGCTCTCAAACCGCAGCAAATTCCCGATGAAGGTCAGGACAGACGCCTATCCACCTCTGGCAAAATTCGCCTCACGCTTTGGGATTATCGAGCAGAAGGCGGGTGCGCTGTTACCCATTACCGTTAGAAACATCGAACAGGAGATAAAACTCTTCCTGCTAAATCCAGGGGAGAAAGCCGCCGAAACAAAGACTGAAGCAAACGTAGCCCCTAAATCCGAACCCGAAAAAAACACCGTTCCGAACACTGTCGCTGGCAAGATAAAGAAAATCCCGGCAGGCTCCCAGGAGGAGATCATCTCATGGCTGAGAAAAACAGCCGCCAGCGTGCGCGAAAGGCCGCTGCTTAGTAAGGCCTCCGGCGTAAAAACCTTTAATCTGCCCAAACCTGGCGGCACAAAGGCATTTGAGGTAATAGGCATACCATTGGGCACGAAGGGCAGCACTACGGGGTTTTATGTAGTGGAGGTGGAGAGCGCCATATTAGGCCAGCACCTCCTGCCAAATCAACGCCCCATGTATGTGCAGGCAGCGGCACTGGTTACAAACCTCTCCACACACCTTGCCTGGGGCAGGGAATCCTCAGCCGTGTGGGTAACAACGCTGGATAAGGGAGAGCCTGTAAATAACGCAGAGGTAACGCTGAGAGACTGCACAGGCAAGGCCGTATGGCAGGGTAAGACCGCCGCTGACGGCATAGCAAGGATTAATCAATCACTGCCTACTGACCGCATCCTTCCGACGTGCCGCGAGCAGCTAAACTGGGCTGAAAACTCACAGATACTTAACGATGTCACAAACGGACTATTTGTATTTGCAAAAACACAGGACGACCTCACGTTCACACATTCGTCATGGCACAGGGGCATAGAGCCGTGGCGCTTTAAGCTGCCTGAGGCCTTTGGTGCAAGCGATGACCCTGCAATCGTTCATACGGTCTTTGACCGTACACTGCTGCGCGCCGGGCAGAGCATAAACATGAAACATATACTAAGAAAACACACGATGAACGGTTTTGAGTCTGTACCGGAGGCAGAAAGGCCCGAAAAGGCCGTTATCGTTCACTCAGGCTCTAACAAAGAGTTTCCATTCCCATTGAAATGGCTCGAAGACGGGTCGGCAGAGACAACATGGGCAATCCCTGAACAGGCAAGCAACGGCCGCTATGAGGTATATCTAAATAAAAAGGCAAAACCATACGACAGGAGGATGTTCTCCGGCACATTCAACATCGAAGACTTCAGGGTGGTGCTGATGAAGGCGGCAGTTCAGGGGCCTGCAGCGCCGCTGATCATACCAAAAGAGGTGGGGCTTGATATAACGGTATCATATCTTTCCGGTGGCGGCGCGGCTGATTTACCAGTCAAGCTGCGAGCAGAGCTTCAGCCCAAGGAAATCACATTACCGACGGCAGAAGGCTATCAATTTTCTGCAAAGGCAGTACGTGAAGGAATCGAGACAAACACAGACCAATATGCCGACCAGTATACCGGTCACTATGACAGCAATGGTGAAGACGATAGTGAGAACGAGGCCGCCCCGCTCAACTCTAAACAAGTCAAACTACAGACCATCGAACTCAATCTCGATAAAAACGGTACGGCGAAGGCCACTCTCAAAGCCATTCCCGAAATAAGCACACCGCACGACATCACGGCTGAACTGGAGTTTCGTGACCCGAACGGCGAGATTCAAACAATCTCCTCAAACATACCGGTCTATCCATCATCTCTAATGGTTGGCATAAACCCGTCTGACTGGGCAGAGTCAAAAGACGCGCTTAAGTATAAGGTAATCGTAACGGGTGTTGATGGTAAGCCGCGGCCAAACGTACCGGTAGAAGTCGATATCTTCAAAAAGAGGACATACTCCCACAGGAAACGTGTGGCAGGCGGGTTCTATTCCTATGAAAATATCGATGAGATAAAGAAGATTGGACGCCACTGCGCCGGTAAGACCGACGAAAAAGGCCTGTTATTCTGTCAGGCCCCCTCACCGGCCTCTGGCAGGATAATAATCCAACCGACAATTAAAGACGACGCTGGAAGACCGGCCTTTACAAACACCGAGGTCTTTGTTGCAGGTAAAGATGAGGTATGGTTCGATGCCGGAAGTGACGACCGCATAGATTTAATTAGTGAATCCAGACGCTATGAGATAGGTGAGACGGCAAAATTTCAATTAAGAATGCCCTTTAAAGAGGCCACAGTGTGGGTCACTGTCGGGCGTGAAGGCGTCATGGACACATATGTAAGGACAATTACCCGAAACAATCCGGCTTTTGAGATACCAATAAAGAAGAATTACGCCCCGAATGTCTACGTATCAGCGCTGGCTATAAGGGGACGCATCGATGACGCCAAACCTACGGCGCTTTTTGACCCAGGCAAGCCCGCCTTTAAACTTGGCATAACGGGCATTGATGTCGGCTGGAGACCGCACGAACTAAAAGTTGCCGTTACGACAGACAAACAGGTGTATAAGACCCGCCAGGAGGCTAAAGCTAAAATCAAGGTGCTTGACGCCGAGGGCAAGACACCGCCAAAGGGCAGTTCAGTAATCATTGCAGCCGTTGATGAGGGGCTGCTCGAGTTAAAGCCGAATCTGAGCTGGAAGCTGCTTGAGGCAATGATGAAAAAAAGGCCGTATGAACTAAAGACATCTACCTCACAGGCGGTGGTCATAGGGAAGCGGCACTTTGGGCGTAAATCACTGCCGCAAGGCGGTGGAGGCGGCAAGAGCGTCACCCGTGAACTGTTCGACACACTAATACTTTGGAAGGCAACAGTAAAACTAGACGAAAACGGTGAGGCCGCAGTAAATGTCCCGCTCAATGACTCACTTACTGCATTTAAGATTGTTGCCATTGCCACATCAGGCACGGGGCATTTCGGAACGGGTGAGACATCTGTCAGGACGTCTCAGGACCTGATGATATTTTCTGGTATTCCACCGCTTGTACGCACCGGCGATAAGTTTACAGCAGGCTTCACGGTGAGAAACACCACTGAAAAGGCTATAGACGCCCACGCCGAACTATCAGTTAAAGGGAGCGACAATGTTACAAGAAAGATGTCCCCCATCAAATTCAGTGTCCCGGCTGGCCGCTCCGAGGTGTTTAACTGGCAAATCGAGGTGCCATTTAACATCGATAACCTGCTCTACGATATAAACGTAAAGGACGCTTCCGGTGCCGCTTTTGACTCGATGCGTGTAAAACAAAAGGTAGTAAACGGTATTGATGTGAGGATATATCAGGCAGAACTCAGGCAAATCGATGCCCCATTCACTGTTGAAGTCGAAAAACCGGCAGACGCCCTGCAAAAACTTGGCGGAGTCAATGTAACATTCAAGCCCAAACTCAGCGAAGGTCTGACAGGTATAAGTTATTACATGTCGCACTATCCATACACGTGCATGGAACAGAAGGTCTCAAGGGCAGTATCACTGAGGGACAAGGCCATGTGGAACGGGATTAAGGCAGAGCTGCCAAACTATCTTGACAAGGACGGCTTTGTAAAGTATTTCCACAATATGAGGACAGGAAGCGAAGTCCTGACTGCCTATATTCTGTCTATATCACACGAAGCGGGATATGACATACCCCAGGAGACAAGGTCTAAAATGCTCTCCGCCCTCACATCTTTCGTAACCGGGAAGATAGTCATGGGAAGAAGCCCAATTCAGGCTGCCGATGTAGTGGTGAGAAAACTCTCGACCATAGAGGCGCTCTCACGCCACGGCGTAGCTGATGCGGCAATGCTTGCCCCAATAGCAACAGACCCCGCATTGCTGCCAACATCTGCCCTGCTTGATCTTATCAACATCACAAATCGTGTAAAAGACATTCCCGATAGAGACAAGAAGCTAAAGGCAACCGTTGATGCCCTCCGCACAAGGTTGAACCTGCAGGGCACTGTGATGAGCCTCTCATCAGAAAAGACAGACAATCTCTGGTGGCTTATGGCCACGCCTGACGCCAATGCCGTGCGCCTGCTGCTGACTACCCTGACCTTAGAGGGCAGTGCCGCTGCACCCTTCAGGGCAGATGAGCCGAAAATAGCAGCCGGTACAATAGGCAGGATGAGGCATGGCCACTGGGACAGCACGGTAGCAAACGCATGGGGTGTACTTGCAACAGAGCGTTTCTCAGCAAAATATGAATCTGTACCTGTAACGGGCATTAGCGCTGCACAGTTGGATAAAACCGTGTTTAACACCGACTGGGCAAAGACTCCAAAGGGCGGCACCGGCGGGTTTGTATGGCCGGATGGTAAGAAATCACCACTCAGCATATCACACAACGGCACAGGGAAACCCTGGGCAACGATACAAAGCCTTGCGGCAATACCTCTTACAAAACCCTTAAGCAGCGGCTATAAAATAGTAAAAACCATAACACCGGTCTCGCAAAAGACGAAGGGGAAGTGGACAAAGGGAGACGTATTCACGGTTGACCTTAAAATCGATGCTCAGGCAGATATGACATGGGTAGTGGTAAACGACCCCGTACCTTCTGGCACGACGATTCTAAACAGGGGGCTAGGGCGAGACTCATATCTGCTCAGAAAATCAGAAAAGAAGCGGCAGTACACGGGCGCATGGGAAGCCTACCGGGAGTTCACCTTTGAAGGCGTAAAGGTCTATTACGAATACGTACCGAAGGGCACCTGGTCAATCTCGTACACGGTAAGGCTGAACAATGACGGCATATTCCAGATGCCGACGACGAGGGTAGAGGCCCTGTACAATCCAGAGATGTTTGGTGAGATACCAAACAACAATATAGAAGTACACAAGTAATAGAAGTACACAAGTAAACGAAATATCATCAAGCCGGTTCCAGAAATCTGCAGCGGCAGAACCGGCTTGATAGAACATTCCGAATCAGCCTATCAAGCATATCTTTTAGTCTAATAAATTATTTCAAAATAATAACACACAATGTTGACATAAATATATTTCTATGCTATAATAAGTAATACTGCTAACACGCTCATAGAAAGTACGAGGTCAAGGAGGGTTACCCTCCTTGCAGGAGTTTGAGGGCAGCGCCCTCAATGTCGTGGAGTTTTTTTGATTTCCAAAAAATACAGGTTTCAAAAGGCGGTAATCCTATCGCCTAACAGGTAATACATATAGTATTACCACAATAAACACAGGAGGAAACAGATATGGCATCCACAGACCCGAACGAGATAGTGACTAAGGCGCAAGAATTCGCAAAGGACCAGTTAACAAACGCTAAGGAGTTTGTCGAAAAGTTATCACAGATTGCGACGACGAAACTTGAAGTCGATCAACCGGAGATATGGGAGTGGACGCTCTATGACAAATCGACCGAGGCGCTTGAGAAAGTAATGAGCATGAAGCCGAAAAGCCCTGATATAAAGAGCTTCGATGCAGATATACCAGAGGTTCCTACCTTTGCAATTGACAGTGTCGAGCCTGTAACAGTCCCTGAGTTTGATGTAAGCAGACCGGTATTGAGTTATCCTGATAAACCAGACGCGACATTACCAGGGGCGCCGCCAATGCCGACGATAGGTGAGAATTACAATGTTCCGGCAAGACCTTCGATAAAAGTACCAGAGCCGCCTTTGTTGGAGAGTTTTGACGTTCCGAAGCCGCCGTCAATATCCATAAAGCCGTTTACGATGGCAATGCCGAATGACGACATTATAGTGCCGTCAGATTTGTACACCGATTGGTTGAAGCACTATGAGCTCAACGAGCAGGAATACACATCAGTTTTAAAAGAGGCAATTGAAACACTGTTGATAAGCGACGTAAAAAACGGCGGCACGGGGATTAATCCAGAAGACGAGAGGCTGTTATGGGAGCGTGCAAAGGACAGACAGAACATCGAGGCACAGACAGCGATTAACGAGGCAAGACGTAACTACGCGGCGTATGGATTTACGATACCAACGGGGGCGATGATGTCGCTGGAAGAAAGCGCCAGAAACAAGGCGGTAAAAGACGCGTCATCGATGACAAGGGAGCTAGCAATAAAGAGGGCAGATTTATACGTGGAAAACCGCAAGCACGCGCTGGACAAGGCAATATCGCTTGAAAGCACATTGATAAACTTTCACAACTCGCTAAAGGAGCGCAGTCTAAACGCAGCTAAGGCGGTACTTGATGCTGGAATGAAGCTCTACAATCTGCAGGTAGAGAGATATAAAACCAGACTGAGCGCCTATAAGACTGCGGCAGACGTGCATGAAGCAACGATACGTGCGGCCTCGACACAGATACAAATCTATAAGACTGAACTTGAGGGCGTACTGAGCGAGGAGCAGCACAGGAGACAGGCAGAGATGGAGAGGTATAAAGAGCAGCTATCAGCCGTCAACGCGATGATTTCTGTGTATAAGACGGAGATGGAGGCGGCGAAGGTTTACAGCGATTTTGAGAATTCGAGGCTGCAGACATTTAAGACTAACGTAGAGGCGTATCACACGCTGGTGCAGTCGAAGACGGCTGAGTTCAACATGTACGAAGCGGCAATGCGTGGAGAAATGGAAAAGGTAAAGGTCTATGAATCCGATGTTAAGGCGTATCAGGCCAAAGTAGAGGGGTTCCATACAAAGGCGTCTGTGAATTCTCTCAACATAGAAAATCAGGCGAAAGAGGCTAAGATGAAACTTGACGCGTATGGTGCTAAATTGAACGGCTTTAAGGCAACCCTCCAGATGTCTGAAACGTTGATTAAGAACATTCTGGATAAGTACCGCGCAGAAGTAGGCGCGTATGGGCAGGAAACTGGTGCGATAAATAAGACATATGACATGTTTATACAGACCGGCAGGCTCAACTCACAAAGCAACATTGAGTCAACACAACAGAGCATAAAAAAGGCGGAGTTCGAGTTAAAGCGCCTGTCTGAGCAGGCAAAATTAAGGATAGAGGCGTCGAAGGCAGCAACTGATGTGTATAAAAATATCGCATCAGGTGCGTTATCGTCGGTAAATGCCCTGGCGTCAGTTACCAAGACCGTCACATCAAAGACATAAAGCTCTGCAAATTGAGGGGAAACCGGAGATAACGAGGAAGAATCTTTACCTCTTATTTCCCCCCCTTCAAAAATATAAACAAACATTGCATAAGCAATGATAACTTTTGTATCCTAAATAAGGAGAACTTGAACATGGAAGACAATGATGATAAATGTTATATTGATGTTGTGAAGGTATTTGAAGTACTTGAGGAAGTTTACCAAGCAATTCTTACCACACTTGCAGAGTTGTCTTTGAAGCATATGGACATCAAGAAGGATAGAGAAGAGTATTTGAAGTGTCTGCAAACTTGTATAGAAAAAAACGCGCATCGCTGGCCTACTGTGGGGACTATTTTTGATTTGGCTAATCCACTGCTAAATAAGGTAGTTGGAAAAACTCCCCGCGCAGGATTTGGAAATGGTCGTCATGCAACAGATTGGCAGCATAAACTAACTAAATATTGGCTTCCAAAGTATGATCCAATTGGAAAAACTGTTGGACGGTATGCTTTAGCGCCAACAGTAGCAGAAGGCTTCTATGACTTTGGAACAATAGGATATTGTGTGTTTAGTTGTCAGCATTATGATGGATCGTGCAATAACCTGGCAGATCCATCCTGTGGTCTATTACATTATATAACTCTTATGATGCCATAATAGAGTTAAGCAGTTATAGGAGTATTTACTTGACAACTGGTATGATTATATTTATTGTCGTGTCAGTGATTGTTATTTTATTGCTTGTAAAGTACGATGGTTCAAAAGCACGCAAGAGGCGGTTTCTTGGCAGGGCAGAATTGAGCCCCGATGAGTTTTATCAGCAATATTATGAATCTTCGGGGCTGCCAAAGGACAAAGTCATCGAAATACTAAACAATATAGCTCATGTACTAGAAATACCGGCCAAACTGCTACGCCCAACAGATAGATTTACTGAAGAACTAAAGGCAGAGCCGGGCTGGGAATACGACGATGGACTTGGCATTCTGGAATGGGAATTGGATATTATCTTGCGAAGAAAAGGTTCGAAACTTCAGCTATCTGACATAAAGAATATAGACGATTATATCCGATGTGTAATAGAGCTTGGCCCTGTTGAGCAGAAGTGTTATCAAACCACAATCGTCCCTGTTATTGCTATGGTTGTCGTCGTTTATTTTTTTTACAAGTATGCAGCAGAAGGAAACTCAGGAGCGGCATTCATTTGGTTGATAATACTCCTAATACTTTTTTATGTGATTAGGAAATTACGAGGTGCCGGTTTAATTGATTAATGTGGATGGCTGAAGCAAGAATTTAGTTACCCGTTTAGGAGCATTTACTTGACGACGAAGACCATATTTGAGATTGTATTCTTTATCATGATACTGCTTGCCATTACATGGTTTATGTCCCACGGGGATAAAGCGCGGAGGAAACGGTTTCTTGGCAGGGTAGAATTAAGCCCTGACGAATTTTATCAACAATACTATGAATCATCGGAGCTGCCAAAAGAGCAAGTCATTGAAATACTAAACAATATAGCTAGAGCATTAGCAATACCAGCCGTTGTGCTGCGCCCGACCGATAGATTTACTGAGGAATTAGCATCTGAGCCTGGTTGGGAATATGACGATGGACTTGGCCTTCTGGAATGGGAAGTGTATTCTCTCTTACGAAAAAAAGGCTCAAAACTTCAGTCAGATATAAAAAACATAGATGATTATATTCGATGTATAATTGCCCTTGGCAAAGTTGAACCTAAGTGTTGCACAAAAGGTCTTATTATTGCTGGTTCAAGTGTTTTGCGTAAACCTAACAAGCTTTTTAAGTAAATTAGCAGAGAACCGGTATAACATAGTAGAAATGATAACTGAATCCAATAACAATGAGGGACATATTATGTTGTAATCTATTTTCATTCTGTCGATAAATGGCATATAACAACTTATAACTATAGTATTGCATATTATTATGCTTATATAGGATAAGTATTGTTTTATTTTGTCGGAATATATAGATTTTAAAATTATAAATAGGTAAAATAATAATAGCATCTCAGTAGCTTTAACTATTTTATAGTCTATAGTTAGGAAATAGTTAGGAAGTAGTAGGCTAATATTATATTTTGCTAATAATGATAAAGCAACTAGTAAAACAAGTGTAGTACCTATCAACAACGTCAGGTTAACAGAATGATGACTATTCTTATATTTATTTATTAAATATATTATAATTAGCTGCCATCCAAATGAATATAAGACTTTATACATAACCACTAAAAAAAGAATTATATTATGATAATATTGAGTTATCATAAACACAATATCTACTATAATAAAGTATAACGATATGGGAATAAGAAAACAGATAATATAAAACGGCCAATATAGAACATATGTTGTGTTATGCCTTTTTATTATGGATGATAAGTGATGATACAATGTCCAGAAATACAATAATTCTATAAGTATAAAATAATACGAATATACTAAATCCAACCTGCGGAATTCTAACTTGCCTACTTTCATGTCAGATTTTATAAATATAAAATAATTGAGTATGGTATAAGTCAATATGCAAACAACTAAGTGTCCATAAAACAACAGTCGTGTTTTCATATGCGGCTTAATCATATTTATAGAGTTGATCTGCTTGATTAAGAATGCTGCAATTAAGGAATAAAATAAAATATGTGGAATAACCATAAGTATAATAAGCAGTATATATGCTATAAGTGTAATCATTATATTATTAGTTTATATTCTCTATTTGTACCACTTATTATAGATTCCATGTTAATCATAACTGTCCTATTCTAATAGAATTCTATATAGAGTAACTCATTTCATCAAAATATGCAAGACTAATATCAGTTTTTATCGTAGTCATTCAGGCAAGTCAGACGTTATATAACGGAGGTGCAGCTATGTGGCATAAGATTTACAATACATGCCGGTGCAATGAACCGATCATTTTCAAAGGCGGCACTGAAGCTGTTTAAATAAATAAGCAGCAAACCGATACAATACGATTGAAACGATAACTGCATTCAACAATAATGAAGGAGTCATTATGTAGTAGTCTTTTTTCATTCCGTCAATGAATGGCATATAATATAACCATAATATTACCTATAATTATAGTTATATAAGATAAGTATTGCCATATTTTATTGGTGTGTATATACTTGTATACCATTAATAAATAGAATAATATCAATGTTTCATAAATTTTTAACATTCCATGTTCATTGATTTGTAATAATTCGATGAAGTGAAAGGTGATATCGCCATGTATAAATAACCCTACGATAAGAATCGTAATAAATACAATATTTATCATTAAGATAATGATCCGTAAATTATAACTTTCTTTATGCATTATATAGTTATAAATTAAATATATCATGATTAGCTGCCATCCAAATGAATACAATACCTTATATGTAACTATTGCAAGAAGCATCGTATCATTCGATATTATGCCCAATACACCATTGATGGCAAAAATATAAAACAAAAGTGAAACGGCAAAACATATTATATGAAAAGGCCAATACAGAACATAGGATGTTTTATACTCATCTGCAGTATAAATGAAATGATAATACAACGTCCAGAAAAATAATAACTCTATGACTATGAAAGAATAAGACAGCACCATATCGACAGAGCCTATAAACCGTAATTCTCCTTTTATGTAAGGGCTAAAGTATTTATAAAATATTAAGTAATTCAATAGAAAATAAGATAATACATAAATAGATATATGTAAATAAAATAATGTTCTGGCCTTAACTGGTGGAATGACTAAGCTCTTATTAATCAGTGCATAAGTAAGTGGACATAACTATGCCGCATATTGTAATTTGCGATGCATAAAAAAACTGCGAATTATGTGTGGCAAT
>LNQR01000081.1 GCA_001541255.1 Candidatus Magnetominusculus xianensis | reverse complement strand
CTTACGGTCTCCTTGACTCCACATCGTTTTCACTTATTAATACACTATACGTATAAACAGTGTCTTTCTTGCCTTCACCGAGAATTGCTGGTGGCAAAACACCAATGTTGACAAAATCAGGCGGGGGTGCTTACTATAACATTCATGTTTTGCAGCCTGTTAATGGTTTAAGGAGCCAGAGTTGTTCAATAAGAATATGCTGAAAGGCGGTTTTGCCACTGTTGCAGGGGCATGTTTCAAGCTGTTTAAAAAGTCTAAGCTGAATCACGCATTAACGGTTTTTTTGTACCACGACATAACTTATACCCCAAGCGAATTCAGTAAAATGTACAAGCTAAATGTCCCCCCCGATGTATTTGACTTTCAACTCAAGTATATAAATAATAATTTTAATGTAATTACACCGGATGAGTTAATCAGGGGGGATATTCCCCCGCGCGCCGCTATGGTTACGTTTGACGACGGCATGAAGGGATTTTTTTCAGATGCCGCAAGGATAATAGAAAATAACAGGGTTCCAACTGTAATTTTTCTCAACACTCAGCCCGCAGGCGGCGAGATATTCCAGTCTGGTCTCATAACCTATCTTTGCGAAAAAGAAGAGGGTTTTAAAGAATACCTGAGACGTGCCGTTGGTTATGAAACCATCATAGCCCCGTTGTTTCTAAACTGCACAAGAGAGATTGTGAACTCTTATATTTCGCAAACCGGTAAGGATTTCAAAGACACAGTCGATAGGTTTGTCGGCCCATTCGCTTCTGAGGACGACCTTATGATGACCTCAGAAAGCAAATACATTTACTATGGAAACCATCTGTATAACCATGACGTTGCACTAACTCTTTCTGATGATGAGCTTAGAGAATCTTATCAGAAAAATGAAGAAAAATTGCAGTCCTTCAAAAACTATACAAATCTCTTTGCCTTCCCCTTTGGTCAGCCCGGCACTACTTTCTCAGAGGGACAAATTGACATTATTCGTTCTCTCGGCGCTCAAAAAGTCTTTTCCTCCTATCCGGTAATCAACTATACGCCGTCAAATGCGTACCTGCACAGGATAGCGCTCACAGATTTTAATGACACAGGGTTAAAAATCTGGTACCAGATATTCTATAACGAAATAAGGAATAACCCTGTCTTTAAGTCGATAAAAAGGGCATTATCTAAATGAAAGATAACGAGACGCTTATAAAAAATATATCACGGTACGTTGCAAGCAACATATTTCAGCGCGCATGTGGCATCGTCAATACCTTTATAAAAAAACCAAAGCTGCTGCCGCCGGAACTCTACGGATTGTGGAATCTCATCAATATTATAACTACTTATGCCACCGCCCACCTTGGCACCAGATCGGTAAACGACACAAGATCAATCATCGCTGTGATTTTAAATGAAGGACAAAAAAACTACTAAAATCTAAGAAAGGGGGATAGCTATGCAGTATAAAGCCTCTATAATAATTCCTACATATAACAGGCCAGTAGATTTGAAAAACTGCATCAGGTCAATCTTAGACCAAACGGTGCTTCCATATGAATTAATCGTCATTGATGACGGTAACCTTAGCGAACTGCCCCTAAAGGCAGAGTGTGAGCAGGCGGGCATTAAATATGTGTACTTTAAAAAAGATAAACCCGGTCTCACCGCATCAAGAAACAAGGGGATTGAGCTTGTAACCGGAGATATAGTGTTTTTCTTTGACGACGATGTCGTGCTTTTCCCAGATTATATAGAACAAATCCTGAACATTTATAATATGTCTGAAGACGTTGGAGGCGTAGGCGGGGCAATTGCAAACCATAAGAGGCTCAATCTTGTCAAAAAAATAAGAAAGATACTTGAAATCCCTTTCATGGTATCAGGCGTTAGAGAGGGCAGGGTGCTGCCGTCTGGTTTTTGCACGAGCTTTGGCACAACACCGTTTGAAATCAAAAAAGTTACAGAGGTCGATTTCCTCTCAGGAGGTGTTAGCTCATTCAAAAAAGAGGTGTTTAATACGTTTAAATTCGACGCTAAACACTTTCTTAACTATGGCATGGGTGAAGACAAAGATTTCTCATACAGGGTATCAAAGGCCTATAAACTAATCTACACCCCCCATGCCAGACTCTACCACTACGAAGCGCCGCAAATGAGACCCAACGGCTACAGGGAGGTTTTTATGTTTGTCGTGTTTACACACTATTTCTTTAAGACACACGTAAAGAAGTCGCCCGTAGAGTGGCTGTTTTTTTTCTACGCGTTTTGGGGCTACCTGCTTTCACGCATACTTGTCTGTATTTTCGCTCCAAAGAAACATAATGTCAATAAATTACGAGGGCTGTTGGGCGGTTTTTACGATGTCATTGTTCGCGGCACTAAGACTGTGGAGTAGATTCGCTTTGAGAATTCGTACAGGCGGATGCGGTAATTTATTCCGTATCCCTATGGCTTGAGCGGCAATTTATCCCGCATCTTGATTGTAAGTGAGTTAGCATAGTCACCTCTGTGTTTCTGCCGCTGAGGTGTCAGCTTTCAGGCGCGATATAATAGTTGCTGTTGAATATTCTCAGACGGCTTACGCGCAAAGGTGCGGGATTGTGCCTTGCTTCTGGATATTAGTTAATGGTATAATTATTGCATAGTTCTTTGAGGCTATTACTAGTTGTTTGACTGCAAGCGCTTAAAGGAGGCATGATATTATGGT
The DNA here is from genome assembly GCA_001541255.1 of Candidatus Magnetominusculus xianensis. GTDB lineage: Bacteria > Nitrospirota > Thermodesulfovibrionia > Thermodesulfovibrionales > Magnetobacteriaceae > Magnetominusculus > Magnetominusculus xianensis. The sequence goes on along the minus strand of LNQR01000081.1, from coordinate 68,185 downwards.
GGATTACAAGAGGCTGATAAGCAGCAACAGGAGGGAGTTGTTAAACTTTAAAGGGAACCTGTTGAGCATTGCTGCTGCAAAGGATGTTAAATCAATCATGGTAACAAGCGCCATGAACGGTGAGGGCAAGACAACTACTGCTTTAAGTCTGGCTTACACGTTGGCTGTCAACGCAAAAGACAATGTCTATTTAGCCGACGGCTCCTGGAACGCCCCCAAAATAGATAAGATATTTAACATGGGAGAGGCGCCGGGAATCTCGGACTATTTTCAGGGTGCGATAGGTTTGAATTCAGTAGTGCGGCAGACTCAGATTGACAATCTTTCCATTATTCCATTTGGTAAGAAGACATCCTCGTCAATGGAGATTTTGAAACCAGAGCTGTTAAAAGAAAAAATAGCTGAGTTGAGAAGTAAATGCGATTATGTCATTTTCGACTCCGCCTCCATAATGGGCTCTGCCGACATTGCAGTGTTATCGACATTCTTCGATGGAGTGATTATGGTAGTAGAGTGTGAAAAGACAAAATGGCAGGTGGTGGATTTGGCAAAAAGCAAACTGGAGGCAGCCGGGGCAAAAATCATCGGCGCCGTCTTGAACAAAAGAAAATTTTACATTCCGAGGTGGCTATATGGATAGACTTACTCAGACACTAAAATGGTTTAAAAACAAACGGGTTAGCCTGTTTGTTTGTCTTTTTTTGTTAACTCTGGCGGCTGGCTGCGCCTCTGTGGGCAGCCGAGGGCAGTCAGAGATTGAAGGCGACATCGTTTTTGAAAACAGATATGACAACGATACCGCATTTAATACCTCATACGATGTCTTCCCTGAATATCGTGTTATGCCCGGTGATATCCTTGAGGTTTTCTATAAGGTGGAGACCGGAATTGCACAGCAATTCAAAATTGAAATAGACTATACTGTGATGGTTAAGTTCGTTCACGCCCCGGAGTTAAACGAAACACAGACCGTACGCCCTGACGGTACCATCACGCTTCCATATATTGGTAAACTCTATGTCATGGGGAAGACAACCGATGCGCTTACTGCTGAACTTAAGCAGTTCTACTCAAAAATACTGAAAGAACCTAATTTATATATCACAGTGCCGGAGTTCAGATCAACCCTGAAAGAGTTCAAGGCAGACTTGCACACTGCCCCGCGCGGACTGAGCAGGCTTGTTACGGTAAGGCCGGATGGAGTTGTTACGTTTCCAATCGTTGGCGATGTGTTTGCGGCTAAAAAAACACTTAGAGAAATCAATGTCGGTTTAAACGCTGAATATGAAAAGATAATTCCCGGCCTGCACGTTAATCTATTTTTAGAAAAACAGTCAGGGTTTCTTGTTTACGTATTTGGCGAGGTCAAAAAACCCGGCGCGTTTCCTGTCATAAAACCGATAAGCCTGTTAGAGGCACTGGCCCTTTCTGAGAGTTTTCTCCCAACGGCCAAAACTGGCAATATCATCGTGCTTAGAAAGACAAAAGAAAAAATCGTCGCTACTGCGGTTGACCTTACCGATGTGTTAAGCACCCAAAGCAGGGCTAGCCTTATGATGCTTAATCCAGACGACGTAGTCTATGTCCCAAGGAGGACACTCTCTAAGATGGCTGACATAGCAAAGGACATATCAGATATAACATTCTTCAGGGGCTGGGCGCTTGGCGGGAGCTTCGGCTGGAACATGTATAACGCTCCATCAACATCCAGGACCGATCAACAAACTGCAACTAGTCAGTCATCTTCAATTACAGATCCGACAACTGGTCAAACAGTTACTACGTCAACTACGACGGTTAAATAAGGAGGATATATAGAATGAAAGCAGAAGGTATGATAGAGGATTATAAACGAGTACTGCTGACAACGTTTTTTGTCCAGAAGCGGATTATCTACACCGCGGCTGCCGTGATCTTTATCTCTGCAGTACTCGTGTCCTTTCTGTGGCCAAAGACCTACGCAGCCTATGGTTCAATACTGGTCAAGGGAAAGAAGTCAGATAAAAGCCCAAGCGCCATAGAAAGAGAGGAGATACGCCCACATCCTGTTACAAAAGAAGACCTTAACTCAGAATCGGAGATACTCATCTCCCCTGATGTCATAAAGAGTACCATTTTGTGGATGAGGGACAATAAAAAATATAAGCAGCCTCGCTCCATGCTGTCTTCCCTAACAGGGATGCTTAGTAAGTCTAAGGCCAGCGATAATGACAAGACCGTAGCTGAAAGCGAGATATACACAATAAGAAAAAGCATAACTACAGTTATCGTCCCAACTACAAATGTTATTAAGATAACATTGACAGATAACAACCCCCAATACGCAGTTGATTTGTTGAATGCCCTGATGGATCAATTCTTAGCGTACCGCTCGCAGATTTACAATCCTGAGGGGACTAAGTCATTTTTCCTTCAACAGGTAACTGATACCAGGGCGGCGATAGAAGGCAAGGAAGATGAGCTTCTAAAGTTATATAAAGAGGGTGAGGGTATAATGCCTGCTAAGGAGATCGAGAACAATCTTGCCCTGAAAAAGGACCTGGAGCAGGACCTCCACTACCTTAAGCAGAATGCGATGGAGAAAAAACACCTCATTGAATATGTAGAGAATGCACTGAAGGATAAGGAATTGAGTTATTTCTCCTTTATAGAAGGCAATGACGCCATTACAAATTTAAGCAAGGCACTTCAGGAGCTTGTTGCCGAAGGCGGGCCTATTGTAACCAGGTACAGCCCTGACAGTGAGAAAGTAAAACTCTTTAACGAGCAGGTCACCAACATGTCAAAAGCTTTAAGAAGAGAAGTGGAAGGTTATGTGAACAATGTAAGAAGGCAGCTTAATACAACCAATGATAAAATCGACTCCGTTGAACGGCGTATCGACAAGATTAATGCTCAGGATATAAAGCTCCAGGAGCTGCTCATTGCCACCGAACGCGTTAAGAGGGATATAGAAATATCCAAAGCATCTTACGATATTTTCTCTAAACGCAAAGAAGAATCCAGAATATCGTCGTCTTCAGAGGCCGGTAACTTCCTGATAAGCACGATGGGCAAGGCCTTTCCATCAAGCGGCCCAATATTTCCAATCCCTGGGCTTCTGATACCCATAGGGCTTGTCGCTGGTGCAATGACAGGTATGACCCTCGGATTCTTAAAAGAGTACATGGACCAGACATTCAAAAGCCCTGAAGATGTAGTTAAATACGCGCATCTGCCAGTGCTTTTATTTATACCGTTCATGACCGACGCACCAGCACAGTCAGACAAGGGTGCAGCTCCACCTTCGGCAAAGTCTTTTGGTGAAGGCGGGGTATCAGCCGATACGTCGGTATCTGATATGTTTACAACCCTAAAATCATACATCAGGATATTCAAGGACTGGTTTGTTACAACAAGGACAGTGTACATGCGTGGGATAGTCTTGCTTTGTATGACTGTTGTCCTTACAGGAACTCAGGTGGCAGCTTCGTACAGCACAGAGATTATAAATATGATGGACTCTGCATCGAAGGCCCTGCATATAAATATATCACAATCTTCAGCAGCATCAGGTTCTTTGAATGCGGAAGCCGCCACCCAGCCAAAAACAGCGGTTGCAGCGCCAGCAGCTTCCGCACCGCAGTCAACCGCTAAAGGATCTGCTGATACAAAAACGTCTGGCATGAGAACTGCCCCGTTACAGGAAACTGAAAAGCGCAACTCAGCAGATGTACCGGGCAGCCGTAAAACCATCTCACATAAGACAGTGCCTTCTGTTAAAGTTAAGGTTAATACCGCTAAATTACACACCATGCCGTCACCTCGAGCCATCATAGTTGCCTACCCCCAAAAAGGGGATAAAATAGTCGTCCTTGAGACGTATGGCAAGGATTGGCTTAAGGTGAAAACTGCCGATGACACAGAAGGCTGGATTTCAGCATTAGTAGTAGGCACTAAGGCAGAGACCGCTGGACTGTAAGATATGACAAAGGCTGATACAGGCTATTCAGAGAAAACCGCTAAGATGGTTGATTGTGAACATACGCTTAATTGATATGGGGGATGTTTATGGTCGCTGGTAATTACATGGTGTACAGGGGAGTTGACTATGGCTGTTAAGTTCAATGTGACAACCGGTTATAAGGCGTTTTCTACCACATTAAGCTTTGTTTTTGATATTACACTGTCGTCATTACTTTTGGTAATGGCCGCTCCTTTTTTTATAGTTATATCAATCGCAATAAAAGTGACAGACGGAGGACCGGTATTTTATCGCGGTGAGCGTATGGGTAGATTTAAGATTCCATACACGATGTATAAGTTCCGGTCATTAGTGCCCGACGCCGAGCGCATAATAGGCGCTGAACTCTTGACATCGCAGCGCGATATTGTGACCAAAGTGGGAAGGTTTCTGCGCGAGACAAGGCTGGATGAGCTTCCACAGTTGTATAACATTTTAAACGGCACTATGACGTTTATAGGTCCAAGACCGGAGCGTGCGGCGATATATGAGAAGTTCTGTAAGGATATAAAAGGCTATGACAAGAGGTTTTTGGTGAAACCCGGGTTAATTGGATATTCGCAGTTGTTCACGCCTCATAATACCTCTAAGAGGCTGCGTACCCTTGTTGACAATATGTATATTGCAAAAAGACAGAATGTTTTAGTTGATTATATCCTGGTATTTTACACTGCGTATCTGTCTGTGAAGTATACTGTTGTGAAAATTATCCCAATAATCTGGAGGAAACTGTTATTGCATGCCCTTGGAAAAAGCACTGAGGACAAGAGATATCTTGAGAGGGTTTATCTTGACAACGGCAAGGTTTTCTACGGCACTAACGAACAATTTACAGAAGAGGGTGTGTTAGTAAATATCAACGAAGACGCCTTTTTGATGTATACGGACAAACATGTAAGCCATGATGAGGCATATTCTTATAAACTTGAGATATTTTCAAAAAAGAAAAAAACGGCCTTTTGCGGCGGCGTGATATTTAAGGAATACGACTCAGGGGATAAAGACTTTAAACATGCCTATGTGATTAATTACAAGCCGGCATCTCCGTTGAATGCCTACATGATACACCAGTACTTTTTACAAAAGAGTGTGGCCCAGATATGAGAGAACTTATCTCAACACTAACAGCACGCCCACTGGAGAAGCTATTATATCTTGTGATTTTTCTTACGATAGCAGTCATTATGACCACTCCGTATTATTACCTGGCTGTCGTACCGGCGCTGCTGATAATTATTCTTGCAGTATCGTATCGTTATCCTATTTATGCTTACTATGCGATTATCTTTCTTATTCCGTTTGGCGCGTACAGAAACGTATCTGACGTGGGTTTTCTAAGGCTGCACTGGGTATTGGCGGCTATTCTTACTTTGTATATGCTGTTTAGGGCATTTCAGGAACGGCATCTGCCCGATGAGTTAAAATCAAGGCTATGGCCTTTTGTAGTCCTTCTTTTTGTAGTGGACTTCATATCCTCGATGTTTTCCCCTTACCCGGCAACTGCGTTTCATGATGTTGCACTATTTGCTGTTGGCGGGGTATTTGTCCTTATCAGCATGTATTTTATAGACAAGAAAGCACTGTTTAATTACCTTCCCGTAGTAGTGGTGGTCAGTGTTTCGTTGAGTTCGCTCTTTGGGGTTTTAGGTTATGTGTTTGACGTATCTTTTTTCGCGGAAAAGATAGAGGCCGGTCAGTTTAAAAGAAGTCTCGGAGGCAGTACCGACCCGAATAACTATGTGCTGATGATTACATTTGCGTTCCCGATTCTTTTTGCGTTGTTTGACAGGGCCAGAAGACCGGCATTAAAGGCATTATATCTGGGATTAGCTGCAATAAACATTATGGCGGTTATCTTTTCGTTTTCCAGAGGCGGCGCTGCCATATCGTTAATGGTGCTGCTTGTTATATTTGTAAAGTACATAAAAAGGCAGGCGGTGCATCTTGTCTTTGTGCAGGTATTTGCGGTACTCCTTGCTGCATTTCTTATTGTAGGGATGCTGCCGGAGAATTATATTGTCCACTTTAAGAATATTGCCAATCCACAGGCTGATGTGTCCATTGACAGACGCTCCACGTATCTTGTAGTTGGGCTAGAGTCATTTTACAGGCATCCCATAATTGGTACGGGGCTTGGTACTTTCAGGGATATTTACAGTGAATCCACATATGCCCGCAAGTTTGCAAAGGAGGGTTCTACGAACAGGCGTTACGCGCACAATACGTATCTTGAGTATCTGGTTGGAACCGGCATATTGGGTGCGGTGCTTTTTGTATGTCTTATAGTGATGGCGGCAAGGAATTATATTGACGCGAGGAAAAATTTCCTGAGCAAGGGCGACTTTGAAGGTGCATCTTTTGCCGGGACATATTTGTTTTCGTTTGTAGTACTGATGATATACTTGTTTATTTACAGCGACCCATTCCATAAGTTTCTCCTGCTTTCGCTGGGGCTTTCACAGGTCACGTACAGGTTATCGCTGCCAGGGAAGAAGTGATTAAGTGGAAGAAGTGATTAAGTGGACTTTCGTACTTTCGATATTTGCGATTATTTCATTTTTCTTTCTTAACCCGCTCTTTGTATATCTTGTTTATCTGATACAACCCCTAAAAAGACGCATACTCAAGCCATACACCGCCTCAGTGTCGTTGATCATAGTTGTACACAATGGAGAGAAAATCATCGCAGCAAAGCTGGATAATTCTCTATCGCTTGATTATGGAGCCTGTGATTACGAAATCATTGTGGTCTCAGACGGCTCTTATGACAAGACAGACGAGATAGTCAAAGGTTATGAGGACAGGGGCATAAGATTTATAAGGCTTGAAGAACACGCTGGTAAGTATGCCGGAATAAACGCTGGGGTTGAGGCGGCAAAAGGGGAAATCCTTGTGTTTACTGACGCAGACGCTATGCTGTCTAAAGATGCGATACCTGTCATTATGCGTAACTTTTCCACCCCAGATATTGGCGGTGTTTCGGGGCGGCGTGTCATCGGTGACACTGGAAATCTCAAAGACGCCCAGCGTTACTATGTTAATTTCGACACCGCTATAAAACAGATTGAGAGCCTTTCTGGAAGCATTTCATCAAATGACGGCAAACTATTTGCAATCAGAAAATCTCTGTTCAAAACTGTTCCACCTTCTGTTACAGACGATTTATTTCTGAACCTTGCTGTTGTAAGCCAGGGCTTCAGGTTTGTTTATGAACACGGTGCTGAAGCATCGATAAGTACACCATCAAGAAATCCTGAACATGAAATCATACGGCGCAAAAGGATAGTGACCACAAGTCTAAGAGGAATTGCCATGTACAAAGAGTTGTTAAACCCGTTTAATTTTGGATTGTACTCAATAAATCTTTTTGTCAATAAAATAGTGCGGCGTTTGCTTCCGGTCTTTTTAATCACCCTGTTTATGAGTTCTTTGCTGCTGGCAAGGGTGCATGTGTACTATGCAATATTTTTTGGCCTTCAGGCCGTATTTTATCTCTCCAATATTGTTTATCTTGTGGTGTTGTCAAAAATCAGAAAAATAAAGCTGATAACGCGCTTATTTTCAGTTGCATTTTATTTTACACTAGGAAACTATGGTACCCTGCTGGGGGTGATAGATTATTTAAGAGGCAAAGAGGTTGTCAAATGGGTACCTATAAAAAATGACTGATAAGCCGTCTGTTCTTATCATTGCGCTGTCGCTGCGCTTTGGGGGTGCGGAGGTTAGGGTTATAGAGACGGCAGCTCTTCTGCACGGCAAATGCCAATACGGTGTTGTAACATTGAAAGACACCCCGCTTCAGCAAAAACTTCAGGAACGGGGTCTTAATACATTTCCTCTTTCTCAGAGCAAGGCAAACCCCTTCATTCTTTTCAGTATTTATAATATAATTAAAAAAGGGGGATTCAGCGTTGTTGATGCCCATAATCCACAGTCACAGCTTTGGGGGCTGCTTGCAGCGCTTTTTGCCCGCACACCGCTGATAATATGCACAGTCCACAGCAGCTACGGACACACGGAAAAGGGTATAAGGAAGGTGCTGTATGAGCTGATTCTAAAGCTGAACATAGTTTTTGATACTGCATTTTTGTCTGTATCAGAGGCGGTAAGCATATATCTCACTGGTCTTGGGGCGCGCAGGATAACGTTGAGCCCTAACGGTATATCAATACCTGAGACAGGCCGTGCAGGGGCGCTCAGGGAAAAACATAGGGCTGCCTTCGGTTTGAGTAAAGACGATTTTGTCATAATCAGCGTAGGGCGTCTTGAGCCGGTAAAGGGGCATGTATACTTAATAGAAGCCGTCAGCGAACTTCGTAAAGCCGGTAAGTCAGTAAAATGTCTGATTATTGGCGAGGGGCGGTACGAAGAGACATTAAAAGAGCGGATAACGGCGCTGGGTATGGCAAACGAGATACGGCTGGTTGGATTTCGCACTGATGTTGAGGCGCTGCTGCCAATGGCTGATGTGTTTTGTATGCCGTCGCTGTCTGAAGGGCTGCCCTATGCACTTCTGGAGGCATGTGCCGTTGGACTGCCAATAGTGGCATCGGGCGTTGGGGGTATAGCGCATTTTCTAAAGAACATGGAGACAGCGGTTTTAGTGAAGCCGGAGAACGTCCCAGGACTTGTGGAAGGGATAAGGTATGTAATGGAAAAGCCACAGGAGAGTAAGCATATGGGCATGGCCGGATATGCACTTGTTAAAAATAGATTTTCAATAGAATCGATGCACAGGCTCATGCTGGAAGTCTATGGTTTGTCGTAAAAATGAGTTTAAAAATTAGGCGGCATAATTTGTCTGTGCAAACAAGGGCAAAGTTTTAACGGGAGCAGGGATGTCCTGACAGGGGAAAGTTTGTAGAATAAAAAGAGCTTGACAAATACAATATTTATTATATATAATTAAATCAGAACAGGTGTACCAGTCGAACTGGGTAGTTACCCAGGCGGCAGATCCTAAAGCCACTTTTATGGTGGCTTTAGTTGTTTATGGTGGGGATTTGTATATTTGTTATGTAGATGAAGCAGGTTGTACAGGTGGATTACCGGATGCTAGCTCATCTATCCAGCCAGCTTTTGTTATCAGTGGTATTATAATGGAGCAGGAATGTATACACGCTCTAACATATGATTTTTTAAATATAAAAAAGCACTTTTTCAAAAGATTATTTTCTGGACTACTTGATTTGGATTGTATGATAAAAGAGATCAAGGGAAGTGATGTTAGGAAACTTATAAAAGGAACCCGAAATCAGAATAGACATGCTTTAAAATTTATTGATGAAATCATAAGATTATTAGAGAAATATAATGCAAAAATTATAGGCCGTGTTTGGATAAAGCCTTTTGGTTTCAATGCTTTTACAGGAAAGTCTGTTTATACCTCTTCGATTCAACATATAGCAGCTTGGTTCCAGTCATTTTTATTAGATAAGAATACCAATGGTGTCATTATAGCTGATAGTCGCGATAAAGGAGGAAATACAATTGTTTCTCATTCAGTATTTACTCAAAAATATAGATATAGAGGTGATGCATATGACCGTATACTGGAAGTACCGGTATTTGGACATAGTGATAACCATGCTGGTCTACAATTAGCCGATTTACTTGTGTCAGCTATAATTTTCCCGATTTCTACAACTGTTTATTGTTCAGGTTATCTAATAAATACTACACATCATCATCCACAATACTTAAGTATTCGACAAAGGTTTGGGGTGAGGCTTGAAATATTACAGTACAGATTTCAGGGCTCAGACCGCACGTTAGGAGGTATTACGGTTAGCGACCCGTTAGGACATAAAAATGGAAGTAAAATTTTTAGGACTTGAATAACCGGTGGAAATACCTGAAGGTTAGATGCAAATTTGACTACAATTGAGTACAAGGGGGTAGAGTATGGTCAGAAAAGCTATTTTGATGCTGTTGATTTTACTATTAACTCAGGGTGTTTCTATTGCACTGGAGCAGGGAAGTCTGCCGGGGGACTGGCGTCCTTTTTCTGACGATTCACCGTGGAATAAGCCAATACCAACCGATGCAAAGACACATCCCAATTCTGAGATAATTATGAAAACCATTGTCTCCGAGGCAAAGAACATTCGTTTGGCTAAACAATTTGCAATCCCCGTGTGGGTTGTCGATTCAAAAACAACCCCGCAGACAAAGGTCAAAAGTACAAAAATATTCGATACATGGGACAAGGACAGGGCCGGTATCAGCGATGTGGAAATCCCAGTGACAAGGGAGATGTGGGGAGAAGCTACTGCTGACGGTCATATCTGCATTGTTGACCCTGTGGCAGGGCGTTCATGGGAGATGTCTGTCTACAAATGGAGAAAAGACGACGATATGCCGCGCTCAAATACATTTAATATCTGGGACCTGAAAGGCACTGGCATCGGTGACCCTAAGGGCAGTAAGCGATGGTTCCTTATAGGGGGACGAGGGTCAGGATTTCCGCTGATTGCCGGACTTATCCGTCCAGAGGAGATCAAACACGGTGAGATCAGACACGCAATGGTATTTACATTCCCCAAAAACAGGAAACCAGACACTGGAGACGCAATTTTTATATCACCAGCGGCCAGAAGCGACGGGGCTGTTAAGGGTGTTGAATATCCAATAGAAGGGATGCGCTTTCAACTTGACCCGGCCCTTACTGAGAAGGATTTCGACAGTTGGGGGTTAAACAATGAAGGAAAGATAGTTGCAAGGGCGCTGCAAAAATATGGCATGTACCTCGGCGACAACGGCGGTGCAATGGCAGTTCAGGCGCAGCTCCTTGCCCCTGACTCCGATGAAAACCAAAAAAAGTGGAATGGCTTATTCCCCGGTTTTTACAAAAATATCGAGAAAATACCAACGAACCAGTTTCGCATAGTTTATACAGGCGAGCCGATTATTAAATAACTGGCGGTCATATCTCGCCTACGTCTTTGCACCTTTGTGCTTAGACGCATTATGTTTTACGACTTTGTGCTTAGGCTTTACGGCATTACGCTTAGAGTCATGGCGCTTCAAGTCTTTGTGCTTTACGTCCTTGTGCTTTACGTCTTTCAGTTCGGATTTACTGTGTTTTATATCCGATGGGGGCAGATACATGTATGTCCCTTCTTTGAGTTTTGTGCTTACTGATTTCCCATTTATCTGCGCCAGTATGTCCTGAGGCACATTTAACCTCTTTGAGATTTTCTTTATCGAGTCAGCCTTTCTTACCCGATACATATCAAGCTGATAACGCTGATGCTCAGGTGTGTTTTCATATATCAGCCTGAACTCATCCTTCATGCCATGAGGCACTCTCAATCTGTATTTCGGCACATCGGGAGGAATGCACCACTGTTTTAACTCAGGATTGAGCTCCCTTATTTTCATTGTTGAGGTACTGGCTGCCTTGGCGATAAAACTTATTGTAGCCGGTGGCTTGACTATTACAATGTCATATTCAAGCGGGGTATCATATTCAATATCGCTAAAGCCATACCTCTCAGGGTCAATGGCTATCTCTTTTGCCGCTATAAATTTTGGCACGAAGAGTTTTGTCTCCCTTGCAATAAGCCCTGTAGTGATAAGGGTCCAGTAGCTGTCTGTGTTCGCCATTTTTAATGCCTTTTCTATTTTAATCTCACCGGCGTTATATGCCGCTAGTGCCAAGTCCCATGTGCCGAACTTCTCGAAGAGAAATCGGAGATATTTCGATGCCGCGTAGGTGGATTTTATTGGATCCTGCCTCTCATCGACCCAAAAGTCCACTTTTAAATTATAATCACGTGCCGTTGCTGCTATGAACTGCCATGGACCGGCTGCCTGAGCCGGTGACTTTGCAAAATTATTATAGCCGCTCTCTATCAGTGGCAAATAGACAAGTTCCTCCGGTAAATTATGCTGATTTAGGATTTTTTTCATAAGCGGCAGGTACTTTGAGCCTTTAACCAGCCATTGGTTAAATTTCTTTTTTATCGTGTCAGCAAAGAATGTCAACTGTGCTGAGATTGCTTCTGCGGCATTGGTGTCGTTGTCATACTGAGTAAGTCTTTTGAATCCTTTGTGTGAGAGCATTTCCTCTTTCTTAATTGAGCCATCGTTGTCTTCCTGCTCTGGAGGCGGGTGCAGCGGCGCCATAATATAAGAACGTTCCCTTACTGATTCAGAATAAGTGACACCCTTAGTGGACAGGTCACTTACGCTGCGGTGCATCAGATTGTCTTGCATTGTGCCTGGTGTTTCGCTCTTTCCTTCTGTATCATCAACAGCATTTATTAAGGCATCAGTCTTCGCAGGTAAAAGCAGCAACAGCAAAAATAAGAATGCCGCCCTGTATGCAGCAGTAATTGTCATAAAGTCCCTCCTTATATAAGGCCGAAAAAATATATGTTTGGCGAAAACGGCCATATAAACCTTTACATAATTAGCTTGTTTTTGTCAAGCAATTATTTTGAGGCATCTGGTATTTATGCCCTATACATGATATAGAGAAGCGATATAAGTTAAACACCCACATTTCTCAAATGCCCTTGCCCTGCCAGTTGCCTTTATCATCTAAGGTATTTTATGATTGAAGTTGAAAACATTAGGGGGGTAATATTGGATATCTTTTATTACCATGAGGTAACCAAGCACAAGGCAGGGCGGTATGCAAAGTCCCCAGGATACATGGATTGGGAAAACGAGCCTGTGCCATTGCGGAGTTTTGATGGGGCAGAGGTTTTAAAGCTGCCTTTTCTGGAAAAAGAACCAGATGTTTTATACGATGAGATTTTCCAGCGGCACTTGCCCTCAAAAGGGATATCGCTTTCAACTGCTGCCAACTTTTTGGAACTTTCTCTTTCTCTTGCCGCGTGGAAGTCCTATGGAGGCAGCACGTGGGCGTTGCGTATAAACCCATCAAGCGGCAATCTGCACGCCGAAGAGACATACGTGCTGATGCCCGTTTCGGAGAATTCTGCGGCACTGTATCACTACAACCCTTATTTCCATCTCTTTGAAAAGAGGGCTGGGATAGATACTACAGCGTGGAAGACAGCAAAGGATTTCTTCCCCGTTAGAGGTTTTTTTGTGGCTTTGAGCTCAATACACTGGCGAGAAGCGTGGAAGTATGGTGAGCGGGCCTTCAGATACACTTGTCTTGATATTGGTCATGCCGTTGCTGCAATGTCAGTATCTGCAAGTGTTTTTGGCTTGAAGGCCACGGTACTCTCCGGTATGTCCTGTTCGGATATAGCAGCAGTACTGGGGTTAGGCAAAACCCAGTGGATAGAATATGAGGAAGAAATACCTGAGACACTTCTTTTCATACATGAACATACCGAAGCGGAAATCCCCCGGCGCTTGCCCGATGAAATCATCGAACACTTAAAGTGCCAACACTTTGCAGGTACACCAAACCGGTTAAGCAAAACACACATTCCCTGGGAGATTATAAAAGATATATCCACCGCTACTGAAAAACCTGCAACAGAATTTCTAAAGGCCGCGTATATCACAAAAGAGACAAGGGTTTCTGTCACTTTGAAGATGGCCTCCCATGTAATACGTACCAGGAGAAGCGGTCAAAGGTACGATGGTAAGACAAATATGCCGTTTGATGTGTTCCTGTCCATACTGAACAGGACACTGCCGACATCGCTGCCTTTTAATTCCGACATATATCCAGTCGAAGGGGCCGTGTTTGTCCATTTGCTCGTATATGTCCACAGGGTTATGGGCTTGCCTCAGGGAATATATCTGTTTGCAAGAGATGACAGTGAAATTTCCGGGATGAAGCAGCGTATGTCGGCTGACTTCCTGTGGGAAGAGACAAGCGCGCCGCTTTATTTGCTTCAGAGAGGGGATTTCATAAATGTCGCTGCCATGATTTCCTGTGGTCAGGATATAGCCGGTGACGGGGTGTTTTCTATTTCAATGATTTCAAGGTTTGCAGATATAGTTAGCGATACCCCCTACATGTACCGGCGGCTTTTTGGGGAGGCTGGTATGATTGGTCAGATGCTCTATCTTGAAGCTGAAGCACGCGGCTTCAGAGGCACTGGGATAGGGTGTTTTTTCGATGATGAGGTACATAACCTGCTTGGACTTCAGGACAACTACTACCAATGCCTCTATAATTTTACCATAGGCAATGCCCTTGATGACAAAAGGCTTACCACACTTCCCCCATATTATCATTTGAAATGATGATACCATCTAAGTCTGCGTTTGTTATCTCAGCCCTGCAAAGCGGCGCCGGGAAGACAACAACAGCCCTTGCCCTGATGGCCGCCCTTACTCAGCAAGGTCTACGTGTGCAGCCGTTTAAGACGGGCCCTGACTTTATTGACCCAGGCCTGCACCGCGCACTTACCGGCACAAACTCGTGGAATCTTGACAGATGGATGTGCGGCGACAACTATGTCAGGCACATATTTACTGAGAAATCACACGGCGCCGATGTGTGTATCATAGAGGGTGCCATGGGAGTGTTTGACGGAGGGGCAGCCTCGGCTGCTGAAACTGCAAAACTCCTCTGCCTTCCCGTAGTTATCACCCTTGACGTGCGGGGGACTGCCGAGACCGCAGCAGCTCTTGTCAAAGGGATAGAGGCATTTGACCCCGACCTTACGCTTGCAGGCGTCATCCTTAACAGGACAGGAAGCGTGAGGCACTACACGAGGATTAAAGAGGCCATTGAGACACACTGCAACTGCCGTGTACTTGGCTGCCTCCCCGTTGACACTGAAATTCGCATACCTGAGCGTCACCTTGGCCTTTACACAGCCGAAGACGGTGTAATAAGCGCCGAGTTCACTAAAAAACTTGCGGAAGCCGCCAGTAGCACCATCAATATCGAAGGCCTGCTCAATTGCTCAGAGGTCTCAGCGGCCGTAACTTTCGATATTCCAATTATACCAACGCCATCTCCGCCACAGCACACACCACGCATAGCTGTTGCCAGAGACAATGCCTTTTGTTTTTATTACGAAGACAATTTCGACTACCTGCGCCGCGCCGGGGCAGAGATAGTCTTTTTCAGCCCCCTAAACGACGACAAAATCCCCGAAGGCACCGGGGCGGTCTATCTTGGCGGCGGCTATCCAGAACTCCACGCCGAAAGGCTCTCCTCCAACATGGATATGATTCACTCCATAAGGGATTTTGCCATCAAGGGAGGGGCAATATACGGCGAGTGTGGCGGATTCATGTATCTCACTGAAGGCATTATTGACCTCAATGGGAGGTTCTTTCCGATGACCGGTATTTTCCCTATAAAAACAAAAATGGCTAACAAAAGGGCTAAACTTGGTTACAGAGAGGTTACCCTCACATCAGATTCAATCATAGGGAAAAATGGCGATATACTACGGGGGCATGAGTTCCACTACTCAGCTATGGAGGCGATGCCGACCTCTGTCGAAACCATATATGAAAGCCGCGAGGGTACAGCAGGCTACAGGGTAAGAAACTGTTCAGCCGGTTACGTACACCTGCACTTTGCAAGCAGTCCGAACATAGCCGGTTCCTTTTATTTAGCAGCAGCTACCGGGGTTACCGCTTGAGCTGCCGGACGGTTGGGGGAGACTGCCAACGCCTGATTAGCAGGTGCTGCCGCCTGCATGGCTGGTGGCGCCGCCTGAACGGGGGCTTGCGCTGTCTGCGAGGACTTTTGCCTTAATCCTTCAGGATAGTAGTTGTTCTGAGGATTCCAGAGCATCCAGCCGTGAGAGCCAAACTGTTCAGCAGCCTTTATCTGCTCCCTAAGCGGCTCTCCTTTGAAGAACCTCCTGTCCCAGGCATAATCCCTGAATGCCTGTATCCAGGGCCTAAAACGATTTGGAGGTAGTTGAGTGCGCTCCTGTGCCCTCTTAAGCGACAGATAGACTATTTTATTAGGATTTTGGACAGGATTCTTGTAGCCGGGGATTCCATACTGAAACCCCGATGGATAAAGCATTGGTGACAGGTAGTCTGGGACACCGGCGAGTTCTTCGAGTTTCTGGCCAATTTGCGTATCATCTTTGTTCCAGCATACGTAGCCAAAGATGTCTGCGCCAATGTATACATTATAGGGGGCAAGCCTTCTCTTGGCCTCCTGAAGAAACCCGGTGATTGCCTTCACTCTGGCCTCCTCAGTGCTTGGCTTGGAAAACTTTGGTTTTAACGAATCGGGAAACCGCACGTAATCAAACTGTATTTCATCAAATCCGCTCTTTGCGGCCTCAATAGCTACATCAATATTGTAGTCCCATACCTCTTTTCTGAAAGGATCAACCCATGCGAGTTTTTCCTTGTCACGCCAGAGGTCTCCGCTCTGAGTCTTTACTGCAAGGTCACGCCGTGCCTCTGCCAACGGTTTGTCCTTAAATACAACAATTCGAGCTATCATATATATGCCTTTATCTTTATAAGTCTTGACCATCTCTTTTAAGTCTTTAACAAGTATCACTTTTTGTCCGCCGATTTCAGCGGCAAGCGGGATGGAACTCTTGTAGTTCAGCACACCCCAGTCGCTTTTTACGTCAATAACGAGTGCATTGATTTCTGTTTCTTCAATGAGTTTCAGGGCGGCGTTTCGCAGTTTCTTACTGGACACACCGTACATGGATAAATAAAGGGCCTTCGGTTCAAACGGTCTCAGAGGTATCTCAATTGCCGCAGTACCCTGCGAAGGGGCAACCTCAGTCCTTGTGTATCCCGGAGATTTTGCAGATATTTTGCTTGACGGTGATAATGGGACATTTAAAGCGGCTATGCCGACTTCGTTGGTCACAAGTGTAGTGTTGTCTACCTGTACGGTAGCATTTTTAATTGCTTTTTTTGACATGGAATCGATAACCTTAACATCCTGCGCGTATGCCCCGTTAAATAAAAGCGCTACGCAAAACAGTGTTGCTGCAAAATACCTGACTACTGGTTTCATCTTATTCATCTCCTGGCATCTCCTGGCATCTCCTGGCATCTCCTGGCATCTCCTGTCACCTATTTAGAATTTTAATCAATTCTCTGTTAACAACCTCTCAAACGACTTCCCCTGGTTAGAATTCTCAAGAAGGAAGCGCGGCAGCGACATCATGTTGTCACCGCTTCTGACCGGGCGCCGCTCGATAGAAAACGCAGCCGCATACCCTGCCTCAGACGCCTTGCCCATCAGATAGTCGTCGTATATCCCGAATGGCCACGCAAGCAGGTCTATCTTTGCACCAAACTCCTTCTCCAGCTTATCCTTAGATTTCTTTAACTGTGTCTCCACGAGTTTCTCGTATTCCTTCTGGTCTAGTTTCTTTTTTTCTCTCTTGAAATTTGGGTGCCAGTACGTGTGTGACTGAAAATCAAAAAGTCCCGTCTCTTTCAGCTCTTTCAATTGATTCCATGTCATGGCATATGAGGCGTTTGAGATTGCCGAAGGGTATATAAAAAGGGTAACAGGTACCTGGTATTTCTTTATAAGCGGCAGCATATCGGTATAGATAGACTTATGAGCATCGTCGGTAACGATTACCACTGCATGTTCCGGAAGGGGTTTTTTGTTTTTCAGGCTGTCAATCACCTGCCTAAGCGGGACTACGGTGTAGCCGTTTTGCTTGAGATATTTTAAGTGTGACTCGAAAACTGGTGTCGTTATAGTCATGCTGTCGGCAACGGTTGGCCCAAGCCGGTGATAGAGCAATATCGGCACCCCGGCCGCAGCTTTTTTAGTAGAGGCAGACGCCGCAGGAACGACAATCAACATAAACACAACCAGTGTTAAGGCAACCGACCATTTGATTCTCATACTAAAAATCCTCCTTGATATAATCTCAATGATAAACGAAAAATCATAAATTCTGCAAGCTATTTGTTTCGGTGAAAAAAATATTTGGCATTTTGGGAGTTTAGCAGACGCCATTTTTACTGATTGTTCAGCAGCACCTGTGAGTGGCTAAAATCAGCCGGGATAGTGGTAATGGGAAGTTTCACAGTAAATGTCGTACCGCGTTGTTGCTTGGTGCTGACGGTGATATGCCCGCCGTGCTTTGCGATTATTCCCTGGGATACTGAAAGGCCAAGCCCAGTACCCTTTCCCTTGGTCTTTGTCGTGAAGAATGGATCGAATATGTGATGAAGTATGTGGTCCGGGATTCCCTGCCCGAAGTCAGTTACTTTCACGGCCACAAAGTTGTCCTCATCAGCCATCGCTACTTCTATTTTCAAATGTCCTCCTTTGGTTGATACGTCGAGGGCATTTAAGAGCAGGTTCAGAAACACCTGTTGGAGCTGGTGTCTGTCGCCGTGTATGCGAGGGAGATTCGGCGCAATTTTTAGTTCTATATTTACGCCAGCAAGTTTTACCTGGCTTCCTGATATTTTTAATGTCTCCTCCAGCACATCTCCAATACCAATAGGCTCCATTATGCTCTCGCTCTCGCGCGCAAAGTCAAGCAGGTTGCGTACGATAAGACGCGCCCTTCCGGCCTCGTCAATCAGGTCTTTTATCATGTCGAGGCGTTCGTCGTCTGACAGTTCCAGGTAGTCCTCAAGGAGCATATGTGCGGTGAGCGTGATATTGTTAATCGGATTATTAAGCTCGTGTGCAACTCCGGCAGTCAATGTGCCCACGGCCCGCAGCTTGTGGGATTGAGAGATTATAGTCTGCTGTCTGTCATATTCCTTGACCAGTTGTTCAAGAACACCAGACAAGTCTGAGAATTCATCCCTGTAAAACGACGATGACTGAAATTTTGAGTGTCTGCTTGAGGATATCTGGCTCATATATACAGTAAAACGGTTTAGTGTCCTTAACACCCTGAAACCCAAAAGATGCAAAATAAAGGTTATAAACAAGATTAAAAATACCGCCGCATATATATGAACTACCCTGAACAAAAGCATTGACTTATCAAGGGAATCCCGTTCCTTTCTCATCAGCTCCTTTGCGACGATTACCATTTCGCCTCCGAGCGCCTGCAGCTCATCTTTTATTTTTTCCCGTCTGGCAGATAATTCAGCAGATGAGACGGTCACTGCCTGAAGGTCTTCGAGGGTTTCGAGCAGCTTGCCGTATTTATCGGTCTTCGACAACAGGTCATTGCTTCCTACTATCTTTTTGATTTCGCCATAGTGTTCTAAGAATAGGTCTTTCAACGCCCTTATATTTTTGATGGCATCCTTTAAGCCGACCCCATTCAGGAGAAAATCCTTCTCGTAGCTGCGCGCCTCTAATATATGGTATACATATTTATTTG
Organism: Candidatus Magnetominusculus xianensis; assembly: GCA_001541255.1. GTDB lineage: Bacteria > Nitrospirota > Thermodesulfovibrionia > Thermodesulfovibrionales > Magnetobacteriaceae > Magnetominusculus > Magnetominusculus xianensis. The sequence goes on along the minus strand of LNQR01000081.1, from coordinate 48,979 downwards.
ATATCTCTACTACCTCCAAATTTCTATCCATCATAAGCAGCGTGATAACAAGCGCTATGCCGATGGAGAAGGCTATCAGGAAGGCAAATACGAAACCGATATATACATGCGCCTTAATTGTAAATCGTAGTACCCTGTCTGGTTTCCTTAATGAACTGTCACCGTCGTCTGAGGCGTCACGAATGGCCTGCCTTTCTACGGCAGCATCAAGGACGCGCTTAAGACGCTGCAGTGCGCATTTATACCATTTATCAAGACAATTGTTGAACATCACATCTCCACAATTTAGCCCACAATTTTGCGATGATTTGAAGAGCCTGCCAGTGTGCCGTCTCTTAATAAATAATGCATAGATTACTGCGGTTCATGAGAGAGGGTTAATTTTACGCCTAACGCTTCTGCTGCTTTTACGATTACCACTCGTAAGTCTTCCGGCTTGAACGGCTTTGCAATGAAATCAAAGGCACCTTTTTCCATCGCCTGACGTGCCAGCTCCATCATGGCATAGCCGGTTATCATGATTACCTTTGTTCGGCTCGATTTCTTCGTTACATACTCCAGCACCTCTATGCCGTCTATTTCGTCCATGCGAATGTCTGTGACTACTACGTCAAATTCCTTCTCGTTTATTCTCTTTATCGCCTTAGCAGGGCTCTCGAAGACCTCAACCCCACAGCCTAATTTCAGAATGGCAGGCCTCAGACGCTTGCCTACAATCGGCTCGTCGTCCAGAAGTAGTACTTCAAACTTACTGCTTGTCATCATCAACACTACATCAAAAGCTCCTGTGTTGTCAAGAAAAATATTGAATAGTACAGAGGAAGTGTACTGTAATAGGGGGCTGGTGAATAGTGTGTAAAATTATAACTGCTTTCTTTTATGCAGCGTTCCGCCAAGCACCTCATGGACGTCGAATATGCTGACAAAGGCATTTGAATCTATCTCTGAGACAATTGATTTCATCTTGGCTATTTCAAGTCTTGAGATAATTGAATAAATAATCATCCGTGACTGACCTGAGAATGCCCCCCTGCCCTGAAAAAATGTCACGCCTCTACCCAGGCGTGACATAAGCTCTTCTGCTATAATCTCTGCTCTTTGCGACACTATAAGCACGGCCTTAGTCCCATCGACGCCCTCTATGGTGATATCAATAACCTTAAATGCAAGCAAATAAGCCAACAGTGAGTACATTGCCCTGTCCCATCCAAACACCAGCCCTGCGCTCGATAATATAAATATGTTAAAAAACAGTACAACCTCGCCAACTGTAAACCCAGTTCTTTTATCCAAAAGTATGGCAACTATCTCTGTTCCATCCAAAGACCCGCCATACCTTATTATCAGCCCTGTGCCTATGCCCAGGAATATCCCCCCAAAAACCGCTGCAAGCAGCAAATCCTTTGTCAGCCCCGGCACAGGATGCAGCAGCGTTATCATCACCGACAGACAGGTTATCGCAAAAAAGGTTGAAGCTGTAAAAGACTTGCCAATATATTTATATCCTATCACAACAAAAGGCAGGTTCAGCACAAAGATAAAAACCCCAACAGGGTAGCCTGTCAGATACCCTGAAATAATAGACACACCTGTGACGCCGCCGTCTATTATGTTATTGGGTATTAAAAAAATCTCAAGCCCTACGGAAGCTATCAGTGCCCCAACAAATATCAGTATGTACTGCTTTAATATCAAAAATGTTTTGTTCATCTGCGGCAGTTACAGCTCTTACGCCCTATGATGTCTTGGATGTGACCTTAATAAAATATCTGTATATACGCCGGAAATCCCCCTTGAGCAGGGAGCGGAGACCTTTGGCAGCTATAATCGATGTCTCTCCAAGTCTGTTAAGTTCATTGTAGAGGCCGGTGAGTTTTTCTTTTTCTAACAGATTGACGAATACACCGCGTGACAGCAGGCTTATAATGGCGCGCGGCAGGCGTGAGAAGCCTGCTAAATACATCAGAAAATTTACATATGAACCGTGCGGCGTGTGCAGGTGTTTGGCATATATCTCCCGCCATTCGTCCTCTTCGGTCTGTATAATTTCATCGCGTCTTGCCTTGTTATATAGATCAGTGCCGGGGAAACACACCAGAGACGCACGCTTCAGCCAGAACGGACTTGGCAGCTTCAACACAAGTGAGAGTGTCTCAATTACGTCCTCCGGCTTTTCCCATGGGTTATCCAGGATTACGTGATAGCACGGGGGATATATCTTATGGCGGTATTTATGGAAAATCGCAGCGGCCTTGAGTATTGACTCCTCAGAGACGTTTCGCTTGTAAAGGTCCTTCGCCATTGTACTCATCGATTGAATCCCCATTTCTACGAACACGAGACCGGCATCTGTCAGGTACTGCATCTTTTCTTCTGTAACGGTCGAGGGGCTTGCCTGAATGTGAAATGGCAGACCGATGGTCTCTTTATAAATCTTTGAGAATTCCTTAATCTCCTCGTTCGAGCGGACTAAGAACGTGTCGTCAAAGAGAAATATGCTCTCAACAAACGGCAGCTCACGCTTGACCCATAGCAGTTCTTCCATAATATGGGCAAAGCCGCGCTTACGTAGGTAGCGCTGCCCTGTGTACATATCTGCCAGCGTCTTCTCTGCACAAAACGTGCAGTGGTGCGGACAGCCGCGTGTTGTCAGTGTCTTATATGAAATCGTCCGTTTGTATGAATCATTAAATGAACCCTCAAGGTGCGGCTCAAGCGGGAAGGAGCGCTTAAGCAGGTCTTTGGTCATAGGTTCAATAGATTTCTTTATATTGTCATAGACATAGTGCCCGTCAAGGGAAAAATCGTAGTGCGGCAGGTCGTCAAGGTTTTGTGTGAGCGGGCGCAGGGGATTGCGGATGACTGAGCCGTTTTTCCTGACGCAGAGGTTCTTAATATCTGAGTAATCCATACCCTGTTCAATACGGTTGACAAGCTCAAGGACGGCCTCCTCACCCTCACCAACACAGACAATGTCTGCAAAATTAAGACATTCTTCTGGCATCACAGTTGGATGTATGCCACCGACTGCCAGCGGGACGTCAAGGGCAGATTTAACCGCAGCGGCAAGCTGCATCGCCCTGTCAAGATAGTTGCTCATGAATGATATGCCGACAAGCCCTGAGCCGCGGCAGAGTTCTACAACTTGCTCGACAACGTGTTTGTCGTATTCGTATTTAAACCCATGGCGGTATTTGAATTTCTCAACACCGCCGGGCAGAAATATAAGTCTGACTTCCTTGCCATGCAGTTTTAAATACGCAGACAGGGCGCGAACACCAAAGGCAGATATATCCGGTGAGGTAGGTGCTAACAGGGTAATTGTCACCCGTTAAGTCCCCTTAAATATAAAGATGCCGTTTTATCGTCCAGAAGGTAATGGAGATACCGGCCTGTCAACATTCGCAATTCCCAATATAACATCAGTAGTAAGGTAGTATATCATTAGCAGCGTATTTTTTTCTACCTGCTGTCGGTGAAACTTTAGAGATGCTATAACCTCTTGATATATATAAAAGTAAAGACAAGACTCCCTATCAATGATAACAATAAGACACCAAGATGTATCTGCCAGATTGAGAAATTATCAACTACTGCATTGTTGTATGGGAATGCTGCCGCCGTTAGCATGTATGTCAGACTTGCGGCTATCAACGTCCAGCCTCCAAACCTGTTGCCCTTGTACCAGAAATAATCGCCTGAGAGCGTTTTTTTGTTTCTAACACCGTAGAAATTATTTCTGGGTATGATACCTATTACAAGCGGTACAGATATAAGCAGAATAATAAGGGCAGGTACGATAAACGGCTGGTCGAACACTCGTCCTCCTGTCAACCCTCTAACACTTAGAAAAATGCGAATCACGCAATATAGCGAATTGCCTATTTAATCATATAGTTCGGGGGGATGTCAAGCTGCGTGCAGGTAATTAGGGACGGTGCATGTTGATAGACTAATTCATCATCAATAAAATAGCAGCCCAAAAATGTTATACTATCGCTGCCATGAAACGCTGCCATGAAAAAAGTACTGTTGTACTCCGTTAAATAAATATCAGATGTGGGATGTGCTAAGATAATTGATATTGTGGGATATGGTAGATGAACAAGCACGAACTAGTTAAACGGCTGCCGCACGCTGAACCATTTATCTTTATTGAGAAGGTGTTGGAGATTGAAAAGGGGCAGCGCATTAAGGCATTGAAGGTGGTTACTGCGGGTGAGGAAGTGTTTAGCGCCTCAGCTGGCAGTGTTGGACAACAGTGTTTTCCTTTTGTGCTGCTTGTAGAGGCAATGGCCCAGGCCTCCGGGCTTGTCCTTGAAGCTGAGGAAATCGAAATGGCCTTTCTGACGATGATTAACGATGCACACCATGTCAAATCAGTTGTGGCGGGTGATGTACTCATCATAGAGTCGGAGCTTATTAAGAAATTCCCCCCCTTGTATATCTTCAGGACAAATGTCAGCGTTGACGGGCAGACTATCTCAACGGCTGAAATAACACTGACGTCTATTACAAAGCGCAGCGGTCAGATACAGTACTAAGACACGGTACTAAGGGATTTTATAATACTCCTTGTACCATGCGACGAATTGTTCGACCCCGGCGTCAAGCGGCGTAGACGGTGTGAAGCCTGTGTCTCTGGTGAGTTTCTCTATGTCGGCGTATGTCTCTGCAACATCACCTGGCTGCATCGGCAGGAGGTTTTTCTCTGCCTTTCTTCCAAGGGTGTCTTCGATTATTTCAATAAATTTTAACAGGCCGACAGGGTTGTTGTTGCCGATGTTGTAAAGTTTATACGGTGCATAACTTGATGATGGGTCTGGGTTTTGGGCGTCCCATTCGGGATTAGGCGCGGGGATGCGCTCAATCAGCCTGAATACCCCCTCTACGATATCGTCTATATAGGTAAAGTCACGCCTCATGTCTCCGTAGTTAAAGACATCAATTGGCCTGTCCTCAAGGATTGCCTTGATAAACAGAAACAGGGCCATATCAGGGCGTCCCCACGGGCCATAAACAGTGAAAAACCGAAGCCCAGTGCATGGAAGCCCATAGAGGCTGCAATATGTGTGAGCAAGCAGTTCGTTTGATTTTTTTGTCGCTGCATAAAGCGAAACTGGATGGTCAACGTTGTGGTGTACTGAGAAAGGAATGTGTCTGTTTGCCCCATAGACTGAGCTTGACGAGGCAAATATGAGGTGTTTTACTTTATTGTGCCGACAGCCCTCAAGCACATTGGCAAAGCCCAATATATTGCTGTCAATATAGGCGCGGGGATTTTTTATAGAATAACGAACCCCTGCCTGGGCTGCAAGATTTACAACATAATCGAATTTCTCCCCGGCAAAAAGCCTCTCCATGGCGGCTATGTCGGAGATATCCAGCTTTATAAATCGAAAATTCTCCGCACCCTCAAGCAGCTTAAGCCTGTCATGCTTTATTCGTACATCGTAGTAGTCGTTGAGATTATCTATGGCTATGACCTCAAACCCGTGCGTTATCAATCTCCTGCAAAGGTGAAAGCCTATAAACCCTGCCCCGCCTGTTATCAGTATTTTATTCTTAGTCATTTAGCTCCTATTGCGGTTTTCACCTTGTTGTTAGTTGTGGCGGCAGAGAAACTGCCATAATCTATTGTCATCATAATACCGTGTGTATATGCTAAACCATTGTGGTTCATCCTGTCAATGTTTGTGCAGCAGGTTGTCCCGCTAAAGTAAAAATGTCCTCGTATGTTAGGGTAAGCGTGTATGTTATTCTATGGAGAAAATCATCCTATGTTGAAATGCGTTTGCCCTGGGATTAGAGTCAATATTGACTATAGCCTTATAGTAAAGATATGATAATACACACTGCTGCTTTGCAGTTCTTATTAGAGAGGTGAAACAGTGATAGAACTAACTGAACAACTGAAAAAAACGATAGATGACATGGATACAGTCCCAATCGTAATAACCCAGGTTGACCCGGATGCAATAGGTTCTGCAATGCTTTTGCGTTATATAGCCATGAAGTTAGGCAAAGACGTAACAATATACTACTGCGGACACTTCGGGCATCCTCAAAACCGTACCATGTTTACGCTGTTTGACCTTGGTTCCATAATGTTTCCTATCAAGGAAATGCCTAAGGAAATCAAGTCCTGCGCTCTTGTAGACTCCTCTATGGTAAACGATTCGCGTCTTATGGGACGCGTCATAGACCCAATAATAATAATCGACCACCATGATACCGACTTGAAGACCAGAGAGGAATATGATGAAAACGGATTTATCCTGATTGAAAGAATAGGCGCAGCAACAACCCTGCTTGCAGAGCTGCTCTTTTCGATGGGCTATACACTACCCAAAAACAGCAAAGAGGCAACCCTGGGGTCACTTGCCGTATTCACTGATACGAAAATGCTTATAAACGCAACCGAACGGGATGTACTTGCGTACTCCAAACTGCTTGAGCTTGCAGACAAAGAGGTATTTCGCCAGTTGCAAAGCTATCCCCTGCCACAACGCTACTTTGAACACTTCAAAGAGGCTGTCAACAACTGGAAGATGAAAGAAGGCAGACTTGTGACCGGCATCGGCTTCGTCTCCTCTAAAGACGCCGACCAGTTGGCAATCATTGCAGATAGTCTTATAAGAATGCCTGAAATTCAGGTGGCCGTCACATGGGGAATCGTCGATAACTCCATCGTAAGAATCTCGGCCAGATGTACTGATCCTTCCATGTCATTCCACGATTTTTTGACCGAACGCTTCGGTAAAAACAGCGGCGTTAAGACATCATCTGTGGGAGTTGCAGAGGGCGGGGCATTTATCAAGCTGCCATCAGGGTTTTGGGCCGGAGATGAACTAAAGGGCGAGTTGATTTCCCTTGTGAAGCGAAAAATGGACCATCTTATCCTTGAAGAATTATCTATCAACGAGCGAGCCAACGTCAGAGACAACGACATGGGCGAGGCAAATTCCTTCGATATATGAGGGCCGAAACTCGTTATCAGCCCTCGCTGCAATCTTCCACAGGACATTCCTTATTCCTGTAGAATTCGTAATACAAAAGCGGCACGGCAATAAGCGTCAGCAGTGTAGCGCTCAGTGCCCCGAACATCATTGATATGGCAAGTCCCTGAAATATCGGGTCAAACAGCATTACCACAGAACCGACAAGCACCGCTGCCGCAGTCAGCGATATTGGCATAAAGCGGACCGCCCCTGCCTTTATTATGGCGTCTGAGAGGTTACCGCTTTCCTTCCAGTCGTGCTGAATAAAGTCTACAAGCAATATGGAGTTACGCACGATTATACCGGCAAGGGCAATAAACCCTATCATGCTTGTAGCCGTAAAAAACGCCCCCATAATCCAATGCCCGGGCAGTATCCCAACCAGAGTCAACGGTATTGGCACCATAATGATTACCGGCGTTAAGAAGTTCTTAAACCACCCCACAACAAGCACATAAATCAATATCAACACCGCTCCAAAGGCTATCCCCATATCTACGAACACATCATAGGTTATCTGCCACTCTCCATCCCACTTTAATGAATATCGTTTCTCAAGCCAGGGCATCTCAGAAAAATGCTGAGTCAGCTCATACCCTTCGCTTAGTTTTAATGCCTTTACTGCATCTTTCATTTTCAATATCGCATAGGCGGGGCTTTCCTCCTTTCCCGCCACATCACCTACGACATAGACAACTCGTCTGAGGTTTTTGTGGAAAATGGTCTTGTCCTCTGTGGTGCTGACTACGTTGACAAGCTCAGACAGAGCTACTAATTTCCCTGATGCGCTGACAACGGTCAGCCCCTTGAGTTCGTTTATGCCTGAGCGCTTGTCCCGTGGGGCCTGTAAGTATATCTCAACCGGCTCTTTGGATTTATCATCGTGAATAAGCCCCGACGCTGTGCCCCCAAGAAATACGCGCAGCGTTGAGGCAGCCGCCTCAGGGGATACCCCGGCCACTGCCGCCTTGGTCTTGTCTATTTTAAGTATGTACTTCTCTGCATCCGCCTCGACAAACCAGTCCACATCGACAACACCCGGAGTATTCTCAAATATTTCCTTTACCTGTTTAGCAAGCTCAGTCTGTCTCACAGGGTCAGGGCCATACAGCTCTGCAACAAGTGTACTGAGTACCGGGGGGCCAGGTGGGATTTCAGCTATTTTTACATTTGCGCCGAATCTCTTTGCCAGCTCCTGAATCGGGCCGCGTATGCGCTTGGCAACATCGTGGCTTTGTGCCTTGCGACTGCCTTTTTCGACGAGGTTTATCTGAATGTCTGCCTGGTTTGGCTGCTGCCTTAAGTAGTAGTGTCTGACCAGCCCGTTAAAATTAAACGGCGCTGCCGTCCCGATATAAAGCTGAAAGTCCTTGACCTCGGTAACAGTACGTATGAACTCTGAGATAGCGCGGGTTGCCGCCGCGGTCTGTTCAAGTGTCGTCCCGGCAGGCATGTCTATGATTATTTGTATCTCACTCTTGTTGTCAAAGGGAAGCATCTTCACAGTTACCAGCTTAAGCGGCAGCATAAGCAGTGTCAGCATAAGCAGCCCTGCAACAGACATAAGCCCCACAATCCTGTACCCACGGTGCTGGATTAACGGCCTGAGCATCTTTTCATAGAATGCCAGCATTGTCTTGCCCTCTGTCTTTTCAGAGCGGCCGCCATGCTTAACATTTCTTAAGACCTTATAGCTCATCCACGGCGTAACAATAAAGGCAATCAAAATAGAAAATATCATCGCCGCAGACGCCCCCACCGGTATGGGTCTCATATACGGCCCCATCAGCCCGCTTACGAAGGCCATCGGCAGCAGTGCCGCAATTACCGTAAACGTGGCAAGTATGGTCGGATTGCCTACTTCGTCAACCGCCATTACCGCCGTTTTTATGCTTGCCCCGCCTGTTTTAAAATGCCTGTGGATGTTCTCAACAACCACAATGGCGTCATCGACGAGGATTCCTATAGAGAAAATCAGGGAAAACAGCGTTACGCGGTTAAGTGTATAACCATAGACATATGTTACTAAGAGCGTCAGGGCAAGTGTAACCGGTACGGCAACGGCCACTACAATAGATTCCTTCCAGCCCAGTGTCAGCGCTATGAGAATAATAACCGACAATGTGGCTATCATCAGGTGGTCAAGGAGTTCATTTGATTTCTCTTCTGCAGACTCACCGTAGTTTCTGGTCACATTTATGTCGATGTCTTTAGGGATTATCCAGCCCTTCATCTCCTGCGCCTTTTCGATTGCCTTTTTAGCTATTGTTGTAGCGTTTGAACCGCTCTTTTTAGCCAGTGAGACGGTAACGGCCTGACGTATATCAGCGTCTGACTTATCGTGTGCTGGGGCAGTGCCGGTGAATACATAGTTAGCCGGGTCTTCAGGGCCGTCAGTGATTGTGGCAATGTTTTTTAAATATATGGCAGAAGTGCCGCTTGTGCCAACCACGAGATTGCCCACATCTTCGGCGCTTTTTAAAAACCCTCCTGTTTCGACGAGGACTTCTTTGTTATCCTTTTGGAACGTGCCGGAGGGAATCTGGGTGTTTGCTGTATTAAACATGTTTATAATTGAAAGCGGTGAAATGCCGTAGGCACGGAGCTTGACGGGGTCTATGGACACCTTAAGCTGCCTTCTTTGTCCGCCCGTGATTGTTATCTCACCGACGTTGGGGTCTTTTTTCAGCTCGTTAGCCATTTCTGCTGCGACTTGCCTGAGCTGGTAGCCATCATATTTTTCACCTGAAATCGTCAGTGTAAGAATTGGGACCTCGTCTATGGACTTGGGTTTCACGAGGGGGTTCGAAACACCAGGGGGGATTTTGTCATAATTAGACATCAGTTTGTCGTAGAGTTTGACGAGGCTTCGCTCTGTATCCTCACCGACATTAAAGCGCACGATTACCATACTCACGCCGGGCCGGGTTATGGAATACACATACTCAACTCCATTGATTTCATAAAGCAGTCTCTCCATCGGGCGGGTTACGCGCTCTTCTACTTCTTTGGCCGATGCCCCGGGGTACATCACCATAACATCAAACATGGGGACTATGATTTGCGGTTCTTCTTCGCGCGGGGTTACAATGATGGCAAATATGCCGAGAACCAGCGAGGCCGCCACTAATAACGGCGTCAGCCTTGAGTTTATGAAGGCACCGGCAATTTTCCCGGAGATGCCAATCTTTTCCATTTATTTAGCGCCTTGCGCGTAGCCGGTTATCTGCCCGCCGTCAACTGCCGTGCCTGCGGTAATGATCTCTTCGCCGTCTGTGAGGCCAGAGAGGACTTCCAGCGTGCCTGTCGCGGCAAGTTTTCTGCCGGTAGTAATCAGCCTGTATGTTACAACGCCGTTACTATCAACGACATAGACGCCGCGCAGTTGTCCTTTTTCCACGATTGCACTCTCCGGTACATCAATGGACTGGCGCTGACCACCCCTGATTGCCGCTACTGCATATAGACCACTGCGTAAGCCCTTTTGCGCAATAGCGATTTTAACTGAAAATGTCCTCGCTGTGGAATCAACCAGCGGGCTTATCTCTGTAACAGTGCCCTTTGTTTTAAGCGGCGGGGTGCTGAGTGAAAGATCAACCTGTGTGCCCTTTTTTATATCTGAGGCAAGGCCCTCGTCAACATTAATAATTACATTAAAGCTGGAGGGGTCTTCCACTGTTATAAGCGGTACGCCGGGGGCGGCCATAGCGCCCGTGTCAACCATTTTTTTCCCGACGATACCATTAAACGGCGCTGTAATCTTTGTATAGCCGGAAAACACGTGCGCCTCGCCGAGGGCAGACCGTGCGCGCTGGTGTGCCGCTGATGCCTGTGAGTATGAGATTGCTGCCAGCTTTCTCTTTGTCTCTACCTCGTCGAACTCCTGTCTGGATATGGCCTTGTCCTCGTAGAGTTTTTTGAATCTCTCATAGGTTGTGTCTGCAAGTTGTTTATTCTCCTTTGCCATGTTAAGGCCCGCCTCTGCCTCCGCCTCCCCTGCTTGTGCCTGGGCAGATTTATTGGCAAACTCACCAGCCCCGATAGTAAGCAGCGTTTGACCTGCCTTAACTGTGTCGCCCTCTTTGACGGCAATGGACTTTATCTCACCCATAATCTTTGAAGACAGTGTGGCAACGTTTTCGGCCTTTACTGTGCCGCTGATTTCGTAAATGTCATTTATGGTGCTTTTTGTTATCTTAGCGGTCTTAACGGCCGTAATTGTAGGACGGGGTATCTCCTTATTTCCGGGCTTAATCTTCTCGCCGCAGCCATATGTGAAAATAACGCTTATTAATATTGCCGTAAAGAAATGCCTTATCATTGATTCCTCCCTGAATTATCGACTCCGAAAAACTCTAAAATCCTGCCGCCTGTGTATTCAAGCGTTGCAGTTGACACAAGATACTGTCCCTCTGCAGCGGCAGCATCAGCCCTTACCTTATCGAGGGCAGTTTGAGCGTCTATCAGTGAGACCATTGGGGCAAGGGAATTGGCGTAGCGTTTTTCGATAAGCCTTACGCCCTCCTCTGCGGCACTGAGGGCATCGCGCGTTAGAGAAAGTCTCTTCTGAGACTCATCCAAAGACATCATGGCCTCATAAACCTCGTATGCGGCCTGTTTTTTTATCCCATTGAGGTGTTCGCCTGCCTCAGCGGCCTCAAGTCTTGCCTTTGCCAGTTGAGCCTCCCGTCTGAAGCCGTCAAAGACATTTAGTTTCATATATACACCAATCTGATAGCTCTTACCCTCGTCGCCAAATGGGTATCTGTGTTCGTTCAACTGATAATTACCACTGAGGGCAAGCGTGGGGAGATATTCGGCCTTCGCTATTGAAACGGATTGTTGAGCATTCTCGCGGTTTTTCTCCATTGCGGCTATATCTGCGCGGGTGAGTGCGCCCTTTAGATATACTTGTGTTGGGGCAGCCGGGGTAAAGGCGATTTTCTCATCGGCGCTGTCATAGGGCTGGTCTGCTCCTATTATCAGGCCAAGAGAGCGCTGTGCAAGACTTACGTTTTTCTCTGCGGTAACTATACGCATCTTCACCTCTGACATGGCAGTCTGTGCCTGCAAAACATCTGAAAGAAGCCCTGTGCCGGAGTCAAGTCGCACCCTGGCTATGCGCAAATGTTCTTTTGCATCCTCAAGACCTTTTTCTGCCGCTGACTTATATGCCTTTGCCGTTTTAACAGCTGTGTATGCCTTAAACACATCGAGGACTGTCGTCTCCTCAAGACGCATCTGCTGAAATTCCCGGCCTTCAGCCCTCGTTTTGGCCATATCTATGGCGATATATGCCTTCATGGAAAATACGGGCATCTCGAATTGAACAGTTGTGCGATAGTTGTTGATAGGGGCTGGGTTTTTTAAGTTGGATAAATCGGCACTGGTAAAGCGTCCCTGGTCAAGTTTAGACATAAAGAAATATGTCGGGTTGTTGGTGTTGCTGTAGCTCTCTTCGACTTCAATCTTTGGCAGCAGGCTTCCCCATGCTATGGATACATCTTTTTTGAGGGCCTCAGCCGCCCATCTTCCTGCCCTTACCCGGTGATTGTCCCTGAGGGCAGTGGCGACAGCCTCTTTGAGGGTTATGACATTTGACGAGTGTTCACTGTTTTCACAGTACGCAGGCAGCGCATTAAGCAGCAGCGCTAAGGCAATGACGGCTACATATTTTAGGCTTTGTTTAAGCATTTTACTTATCAAATCTATTACATAGCAGATATATTTGTCAACTTATTCCAGCAACAGCAACTCTATTGCTACAATTTTGTAGTATTTTTGCTGGAAGTCGCATTTTTGACAATCCATGCGAATAGGAGAATGGCGTATTTAGTGGGTTTAAAAGGCATTTATGCGAATCCTTACTATATATAGGGTATGTGCAAAACAAGAGGAAGTCATTATGAATATGAATGATTAAAAAAAAAGAGTACAGCTTGGTGGTATAAGGACGATCTCAATAAAAGAACCACCATTAATCTCTAAAATAAAGCATTTGACAACTTTTTTGCAGCTATATTATAATAGACCATGAGTGAACAATCTAAACCAGATGAAGATAAAATTCTCTTTGAGATTAATGGTCAGTGGGTCTATATCGTAGATGGATGGGACTTAAGGAATGGGTTGCCTGAAGTAGTAAAGTATGGAATATTAGAAACTGATATTCGTAAACGTTCAGAACGTGGGCAATCTGATGAATTAATTCGCTTCTTTATGTTAGTTACAACTGGTTTGATCATGGCCAAGCATGTTTTTTCGGGGCTGAAAAGAAATTTATTCTGTGATAATTGTATGGAGGGTGATAGGCAAAAATATATTCATTCATGGAAGCCTAAAAAAGACTATGAGATAAATCCTGAAGGATTTGGTCCCTATGGTAATAAAGTAAAAGAATTTGATGCTCCTAACAATCGTGTATTTGTGGTGATAACATCAAAAAACAAAAATCATATAAATCAGTTTCCTATTATAAATGGTTGGATAGAACAATGGAACTGGGTAGAGGAAGATGCTGTGCTTGATGGTGCGCCTTTAAAATGGGCTGATAGATATGAAGAAAAAATCTTTTCAAGAGAGGAGGAGAAACTATGACAATGGCTGAAAAATCAAAATGGGATGATGAGCTTGAAAAGCTTTTGAAAGAGTATCCAATGCATCCTTTTCGTCCACTTGCGTATTACGATAAGCACTTAGATTGTATTCGTGTTCAAGTAAAGGAATGTAGTTATACAGAGGAGAGGATAAATCGTTTTTTTACTCTATGGTATGCGAATCACAGCGAACCCAATAACTGTATCGGATTTACAATAAAGGGAGTAGCACATATCTTTGTAAAAATGGGGCTTCCGAAAACTTCACCGACCCCTATCGTGAAAGTATTAGATACAATATTGAAACTTTATCCTGAGCAAACGGTCAATGATACTGTTGAGCAAATCAGGGGATGTTTTACAAGTTTTTTGCAGCTACCTGTAGATGAGTTGTCTTATACGTGATTGTCTAAATATGCATTGATTTTGTAGGTTTATATATTCAACTATCTCCACGATAGTTGAATATATAAAGGGGTGTTTAGACTGTTTGATTTATAGTCGCAGGGTCTTTGCTCAATCGTTAAATATTGCTGTGTATTTTTGCTTTAACCTGACATACATATTGACTAAATCACTGAAATAAAATAAAATACCGGCATGGCACGAGGAAGCAAGGCTGATATAGTCGAAGATATAGCGTATAAGATAGGGCTTCAGAAGACAGAAGTGCGCGATATCTTTGATATAATTATAACCCTGATAAAAGAGACCCTGACAGATGGCGAGTCTATCAAGATACCTAATTTTGGTACGTTCTCTGTTAGAACTAAGAGGGCACGCTCAGGCCGAAATCCAAAAACTGGTCAAGGCATAGAGATTGCTCCAAGAAGAGTTGTGGCGTTTCACCGCTGCAGCAAACTGGCAAAATCCGTAAACAATGCGGAAGCCGTTATTAATGAAATCAGTAAGGTAGGTGTTACTTCTGAGAGAAAGAGACCACACAGAAAACATGACTGGCCTTCCCTGTGGGCGGAGTATCAGGAAATGAAAGAACAAAACCCAGACCTGACCGACACGGAGTTTGGCCGGTTGCATGGGATATCAAAGACGCTCTTAAGTGCGCGGCTTAAGCAGTTCAAGCAGGCACTCAAGACAATACCTCGTGACCGTGACGGTTAAGCCCATTGGTTAAGCTACAGTTTAGGGGAGTCTTACCTAATAATTTCAAGTTTATTCCGGTTATTTTGGCAATAGTCCTGTCCTCGGTATTATATCCATCAGGGGATTGTTTCCCAGCGGTTGAGCCTACTCTCGTTAAACGTCTTTGTTTCGGCCCGCCTCGTCTGTTTGCTCCAGGGGGTAAGGAGAATATTAAAAAAATTCTCCATTGGAAGCGTATATTCAGCGAAGAAGACATCGACTACGACACGAGACTTCTAAAATATAAAAAAAATAACGGCATTGAACTAAAAACCTCTTACCAAAATCTCATCGCAGGCTGGCACAGGTTACTTGAAGACGACCACCTGTCGATGATTCACGATAAATGCCAGGACAACGATGTCCCACCTGAGATTATATTTTTGGCTCTGGCCGAATCAATGTGGAACAAAAACGCCGTCTCTTCCTCCGGGGCAAAGGGCTACTGGCAGTTTATGCCCGCTACGGCCAAATCCTACGGCCTTATCAATTCCCGCTCAGACCACAGGGCACACCCCGAACTAAGTACCGATGCTGCCATACAACTCCTGAAAGACAACTATGATTTGACAAAGGGCTGGGACAGGTTATATAAAATTAACCCCAAAACAGTATCCAATAATGACCGCTGGCTCTGGGCATTCTGGTCATATAACAGTTCGCCAAGCACCGTAGCACGCTACTACAATAAACTACGCGGAAAACCTGCTAACTTTGCCCTCCACTCAGACAGCTATGAAAACGCAAACTATGTCAATAAAATATTCGGCATCAGAGAGGCCCTCAGGGCTTACATGAAAAAATCTGCCTTGCGTAAGCCTGCCTCCCCTGCCGATACGCTCTACGCCCAATACCTCAATACATGGTTTGAAATGCCCATGCCTGAGCGCCTCACCACCCTTGAGGAAATCAAACGCCAGTATCTTGTACAAAAGAAGCCCCATAACAAAGTCCCGCCCGATGTCTTAAAACAAATTTGGCGTATCAACAAGATTCTGTCTGCTGTTTAGTAGAATGAGAAACTCACAATGAACAATAAACGTACAATATTAATCTCCATGGCGCTTGCGGCACTGTCGTGTTTCGTTTACCTGCCTGTGTTCAATAATGACTTCGTCAGTTATGACGACTATGTCTATGTAGCCGAAAACTATAGGGTCAAAGATGGATTTACGAAAGATGGTTTAGTGTGGGCATTTACAGATTCATATGATTCAAACTGGTTTCCACTGACGTGGTGTTCACACATGCTTGATGTTGAGCTTTTTGGATTGAACCCGGCTGGTCATCATCTGACCAGCGTACTTATTCATGCTCTCAGCGCATCGTTTTTATTTCTTTTTCTTTATCACACTACAGGAAGCGCCCTCCCCAGCTCCCTTGCTGCTGTGTTATTTGCCGTTCATCCTCTGAATGTTGAGTCAGTTGCATGGGCGGCTGAGAGAAAGAATGTCCTGTCCACATTTTTTTGGATTACTGCCGCCTGTGCATACGCCGGTTATGTGAGGCGGTATAGTGCCGGGCGGCGCAGTGCAGCGTTTTTTACCGCCGCGTTAGCGTTATTTATATTCGGGCTTATATCAAAGCCTATGCTTGTTACGTTTCCATTTGTCTTGCTGCTCATAGACTATTGGCCGCTGCAGCGGTTTACAGGCACGGCAGTGTTCAGGCGGTCAATACTTGAAAAGCTCCCGTTTTTTTTCTTTACTGCGCTGTTTATCTTCATAACCCTGCGCGTGCAGCACGCCTCGATTGCCAGCTTCGAGATACTCCCTTTAAATATCAGAATTGCAAACGCCTTCACTTCCTATATTTCATACATAGGCAAGATGCTTGTGCCAACTCATCTGGCCGTTATTTATCCATATTTTGCGTTAAAGTCATATCTGCCAGCAATAGGTTCGGCGGTGCTGCTGATTTGCGTAACAGTCGCCGTGATTATACTTAGAAAGCCGCGGCCATATCTTGTCATAGGCTGGTTTTGGTATCTGGGGACGATGGTGCCTGTGATTCAAATCGTGCAAGTGGGGCTTGCCCCTATGGCTGACCGGTATGCCTATGTGCCTATGATTGGGATTTTCATTATGTTTTCATGGGGGTTGTGGGACCTGACGGCAATCAATTTAGAGGGGCAGCGCCGTCATATCCTTGTTTTTATGTCAATCTCGATACTGGTTACAGCCGTTTTCAGCGCCTTTACGTGGAGACAAACCGGTTACTGGCGGGACTCAGGCACACTATTTAAGCACGCCCTCGATGTGACCAAAAGCAACTACGCAGCCCATAACAGCTACGGCGTTCACCTGTTAAAGCAAAACAGATTTGACGAGGCACTCGTAGAGTTTTACAAGGGGCTTGAGATAATGCCCTCTGACCCGCTCCTTAATTTCAACGCATGGAGTACGCTTACCCATCTTGGAAAGGACGATGAGGCCAAAAGGTATTACGACAAGTCGCTGCCTTACTGGAGAGAAGGCCGTCAGCCTCACCTGTATAAACTCCTTGCCATTTCCTATATGAAAGACGCCAACTACGGCGAGGCGGCGCTATATTTCAGGAAATCGCTTGAGCTTAATCCCAAAGACCTCGATGTTATCAACTACCTCGGGCTTGTCCTCATGTATACGGGTAAAAATGACCAGGCGCTTTCGTATTTTAACCGGGGCCTTGCCCTTAAGCCCGGCACATGGGAGATGGTCTTCAACAAAGGACTTGCGCTAATGGCGCTGGGAAGGGCAGCCGAGGCCGCGGCAGCCTTCAGAGAGACACTTGCCATTAATCCTGACTATTCACCAGCCAAAAATAAACTCGAACTGATAGAAAAATATACCGGACAGGGGGCATTACCAGGGGGATCAATCAATGAGCGGTAGAAATCTGAGGATGCCGGTAATTGCTGCCCTCTGCCTTGTGACGTTTGGGGCATATTTTACACTCAAGGACTGCGGCTTTGTAAACTATGACGACTATAAATACGTAATAGACAACTATAACATTCAGGGCGGGCTTACCCTGGACGGCGTCCTGTGGGCGTTGAAGACTTCCTATTTCTCATATTGGCACCCGCTTACGTGGATTTCACATATGGCCGATATATCGCTCTATGGACTTAATCCGCATGGTCACCACCTCAGCAGTCTGCTGATACATGTTGGGGCAGTGACGGCTGTGTTTCTTTTCCTTAACTATGCAACGGGAAGGCTGTGGCAGAGCGCCCTTGTGGCCGCGCTCTTTGCGCTTCATCCTATAAATGTGGAGTCTGTGGCGTGGGTGTCTGAGAGGAAAAATGTGCTGTGCGCGCTGTTCTGGTTTATTACCGCTGCGGCATATGTGTATTACGCCAGGGGGCCTGCGTTCAGCCGTTATGTCATTGTTCTTTTGTGTTACCTATTTGCCCTGATGTCTAAGCCAATGGCCGTAACTCTGCCGGTTATGATGCTCATTCTTGATTATTGGCCGCTTGCCAGGGTTAGAGGCAATGGTAAGATGAACGGGTTGTTGGTCTTAGAGAAGCTGCCATTTTTTGTGCTTTCGGCGCTTTCCAGTGCGCTGACAATATACGGGCAGGCAAAGAACGAGGCCGTGGCGTCACTTACTGAGTCATCTCTGTGGTTTCGCCTCTCAAGCGCAGCGCTTTCATATATGACATACTTAGGGAAGGCCTTTTGGCCGACAGCGCTTTGCGTGTTTTATCCTTATAAAGAGATCAGCTCGCCCTGGCCGGTGGTGTTGTCTGCCGCTGCCCTTGTGGTAATCACGGGGGCTGCCGTTTGGATTAGAAAGACACAGCCTTATGTATTAGCAGGCTGGCTCTGGTTTTTGGTAACGCTTGTCCCGGTGCTTCAGTTTGTCCAGACCAGCGCTGCCCCTGTTGCAGACCGCTATGCGTATATACCATTTGCTGGTATTTTTATAATTGTCTCATGGGGGATTTTCGATTTCTTTAAGAATAACAGGACAATCATACCGGTTTTTGCCGCTGCCCTGCTCCTGCCCCTTGCGCTTTTGACATACAGGCAGACTGGTTACTGGAGAGACACCGGCACGCTTTTTAAACACGCCATCGATGTAACAGAAAATAACTTTCTGGCTTACAACCTTTACGGCACACACCTGTTGTCAACCGGAGAGACAGACGGGGCCATAGAGCAGTTCACGCGCGCCCTGAGAATCCTGCCGGACTATCCTGCCCTGAATTTCAACATGTGGAGCGCCTTGATTATAAAGGGCAAAAAGGCAGAGGCAGCGCCATATTTCGAGAAATCCCTGCCTTATTGGGCAGTTGAGGGTGAGTCCTCTGTGTTTAAACTGGGACTTTCCTACTTAAGGCAAAAGAACTATGACACGGCGGTCGAGTTTTTCTTAAAGGTATTGGTAATAAATCAACAAAATAAACTAATATATAAGTACATAGGGATGGCGCTAATGGGACTACATAGATATGAGGACGCCCTTGCATATATAGACAAGGGCCTTGAGGCATCGGCAGACAACTGGGAACTGTATTTTCAAAAGGGCCTTGTGCTAAAAGAGATGGGAAGACGTGAGGACGCCGTGTTGAACTTCAAAGAGGCGCAGCGCCTGGCACCCCATAGCCAAAATCCAGGGCCAAATATAGAAACTATGCTTAAATCGGTACAAACCCAGTGACTACTGAAAATACCGGCTACGTACCGGAAAAGGTATTCCTGATATTGGGGATTGTCTTTGGCCTGTTGTTTGTATTTGTAGTGCCGCCGTTTCAGGCCCCTGATGAGACAAACCACTTCTACCGTTCGTATCAACTGTCAGAAGGCAGGGCCTTGGCTGAGAGGCGTGGAGGCGATGTTGGGGGTATGCTGCCCGAGTCCCTCATCAAAACGGCAAAGACCCTATCTAAGGACATCCCCGGCCACCCGGAAAACAAACAGGAGGTCAGTGAAATCATCGAGGCGTTTAAAATACCAATAGACGAAGGGCGGAGGGCGTTCATTAACTTCCACTACACGGTACTCTATAGCCCTGTACCGTTTATACCACAGGCTGCGGCCATATATGCAGGGCGCCACTCAGGTTTTACAGTGCTATGGTTAGTCTACGCTGGCAGGGCTGCCAATCTGTTCGTATGGATTTGCCTGATGTACCTGTCAATCAGGACAGCGCCCGCGTATAAGTGGCTGTTTGTGTTTCTTGCCCTGATGCCATTGTCGCTGTTTCAGGGGGCGTCGCTGTCTGCGGATTCCTTTACCAATGCCGTCTGCTTTTTATTTACTGCCACAGCGCTGAGGGCGGCTTCTGACAAGGAAAATCTTAAAAAGAACCTTTTAATACTGTTTTTACTTTCTTTACCGCTTACGATGTCAAAACACGCGTATTTTCCCCTGCTGTTGTGCTTTTTTCTGATACCAAAGACCTTTTTCCCATCGGTAAGGAGTTACAGGGCTGCCTTTGCCGTATTATTCATAGTGAACCTTTCACTCAACCTCTGGTGGTCATCGAAGGTGGACTATCTCGTAGTGGCGTACAATAACGGCCTTGACGTATCACCGGAGAGACAGTTGAGCTATGTCTTAGGGCATCCGTTTACGTTTGCGGAGACGTTTATCAGGACAATTGTGAGGCAGTGCCAACTGGGTTGGTATACAGTTGTGGGGAAGATGGGGTGGCTGGATACGAATATGCCAGTGGTATATCAGGCCTCTTACGTGTGGCTGTTAGCGTTGAGTGCGTTATTTTCTGCACCTGAACCGCTTAAAGTCAGTACAACAAAAAAGCTGGTAATCTTTACGGCCATATTGTCGTGTGTCCTGCTGTTTTCCACATCAGAGTATCTGATTTGGACGCCTGTGGGCAGTCCCTACATTGACGGTCTGCAGCCGAGGTATGTGATACCGCTTCTGCCGCTGTTGTTTATTTTATTGAGCAATAATATCTTTGGACATTTATTAGTGAAGCGTCATCTCGTAGAGTTATTTTTGGGCGCTTACCTGTTGTTTTCTCTGATGCTAGCGCTATTTGTAATAGTAGTAAGGTATTATGTGCAGATAGAATGAGAATGATATAAATGAACATTTTTATAAGGCTGCTCAGGCCAAAGCACTGGGTAAAGAACATGTTCCTGTTTGCCGCACCGTTTTTCGGGGGTGAGCTGTTAAGCCATGAAACGCTGGGCAGTGCCCCGGCTGCGTTTCTGGCGTTTTCCTCAGCCGCAAGCGCCTCATATATTATTAACGACATTGCCGACAGGAAGGCTGACCGCCTGCATCCGGTAAAAAAACTAAGGCCGATTGCCGCAGGGGAGGTCTCACTGGCATCTGGCGGCGTGTTGGCTGTACTACTGCTTACGGGCTCAGCAGTTACGGCATATTTTATTGATTATGTGTTTCTTTCATATATGGGGATTTATCTGGTGATACAGGCGTGTTATTCTATGTACTTTAAGAACACTGCCGTGTTGGACATCTTTTGTATAGCGTCGGGATTTGTAATGAGGGTGCTTGCCGGTGGGGCGGCATTTCATGTGCCTATATCGGATTGGCTGTTTCTGGCGATGTTTATGATTTCACTGATGCTTGCAACTGGCAAGAGGATTGGTGAGCTTAAACTCCTCAATGAAAATGCCGCTGCACACAGGGAGAGCCTGTCCGGGTTTACACCGGCGCTGCTTAATGATATTCTCCTGATAACCGCCGCGTCGTCGCTGGTCTTTTACGCTGTTTACACGATAGAGCAGTACAAGAATTTTATATACACTGTACCCGTTGTAACCTTTGGGCTTTTCAGATACCTGATGCTTGCCAAAGAGGGCAGGGGCGACCCGACTGACGCCATGACAGGAGACAGGTGGCTTGCCCTGACAGTGATATGCTGGCTCCTGTCCATTGGTATAATAAGATATGCAAAACTGGAGGTATTTTAAACAATGAGGGTATGTTTTTACAGATACTCGTTAAGAAACAGGGGCGGCGACAGAATAGTTATCGAATACGCTAATCATCTGGCAAAGACCGGATATGAAGTCACATTTTGCCTCAATGTGCTTGACACTGTCTTTCCCATTGAGCCGTCTGTCAGGATTAAATACATAAAACTCCCCACGCCTGTTGGGACGATAATTAGCGGCGCGCTGAGAAAGCTGCCCTATGATATAGTGATTGCCGACATTATCCACCTTGCCATCCCGCTGGGGTTTCGGAACAAGGTGGTGTATATCGCGCAGGCTTATGACGCCCTGTACTATGGAAACACGGTGCAGCAGAGGGGGATTGACCTGCTTTACAGGCTATATTTCTCAGGCAAAACAGCGTGCTGCATTGCTGATTCTGAGGCGCTTGCTGAAATTCTCGGTGCAAAAATTGCCCCTGGCGGCGATAAACTAAAAACCGTTGTCATCGGCATAGACCACCGGCAGTTCTATGCTGACCCTGATGATAAATTAATCAAAGAGAGGCAGGGCAGGGCAGCGATATTTGTCCTCTCACGCGGTGATGTATTTAGAAAGGGATTTGACATAACCACCGCCGTATTAAATGAAACAGCCGGTGAGCTGAAGGACAAAGCCGAGGTCTGGGTATGCGGCGACGCCGTGGAGTTTAAGCTGAAGACGAGACATTTTGGCAGACCGGACGACGATGAACTGAGACGTATCCTGAGCAGTGCCGATATATTTCTATACCCATCGCGCCATGAGGGGTTTGGGCTTTTCCCGCTTGAGGCGATGGCCTGCGGTCTGCCAGTGCTGACAACCGGCACAGTACCATACGTCAGGGACGGCTATAATGCCTGCGTTACGCACCCCAACGCCCATGATGTTAAAAAGACACTCTTGAATGCCCTGAGAAACGATGACCTAAGAAAATCCATCAGAGAAAACGGTTTTACAACGGCAAAAGGCTACAATATAATGAAGAGCAGGCAGGAGTTTGAAGAGATAATCAGAAATCTCATATAATATCAATTATAATGATTACAATATAATTTTTTATACTAAAATAACTCCTACAACTCATGTCTTATTTATCCTTTTAATCAGGGGAACATCAATAAGTATTTCATCAGTAAAGAAAGTAGAGACTGGGTATTTGGCACAAAACCTACTCAACTACTATCTGCAAAACAAAAATAACATGGTACGTAAAAGTGAAATACAATTTCAATCCATATGAGATATATAATCCATAGTCTTAATGAAGGTGTGAGTCCGTGTCTTTAAACAGGCATTTAATAGGCTTGAGCCGTATGAGTGGGAAACTCTCATGTACGGTTCTTAAGGGGGAAAGGGTTCCTGACCTACCTGGCGAGATATTGAGTAGACTGAAGGAGCTAGTGCCGGAGGAAACACTCCGAGGTAAGTACATAAAACAGGTGGAAGTGCTGTCGCAATTGAGGGATTTGCAGGACGAGGTATGTAAGGAGGCAGAGGCAATGGCAATAATGTATGATATGGAGAGAGACGTAAGGTTCAAGCAGGGATTGGCTGAAGGGCAGCGTAAGGGTCTGCTTGGAGGAATTGAGTTGGGGCTTGAGCTGGTGGATATGGTCAGGGCGCTGGATTCTATAGATAAGTTGGAATATCTTAAAAATCTTATAAAAAGGCCGACTCGTTGGATAAGCTGAGAGGGTTTTTTAGGGAAAACATATAATTAGTAACACCCCCTTCACAGGGCTTGAGAGGGGTTTCCTTTGACATCTTAGTGCGGTTTGCCATGAATGTAGCGTTTTTTGGGAGGAAACTTCCTCTTGACAATAAAAACTGTGTAGTGTTATTTTCTCTATAATGACGCACTCCGGTAAACTGTGATGGACTATAATAAAATACTTGATAATTTTTCTGACAAGCGTATCCTTGTAATCGGAGATATTATATTAGACCACTTCGTATGGGGTAACGCAGAGAGGATTTCCCCCGAGGCACCGGTGCCTGTAGTTGATGTGCAGGACGAGACATACCTTCCCGGCGGGGCTGGAAATGTAGCTAATAATATCGCATCTTTGGGCGCTCACGTCTCGCTCTCCGGCATAATCGGTACAGGGTTCAAGGCCGATATTATGTGTTCGCTTCTCAATGAAAAAAAGATTGACATCTCCGGCGTATTCCGCGACTCACGACCAACGACGATAAAGACACGCGTGATTGCAAATAACCAGCAAATAGTACGCTTTGACAGAGAACAAAGAGAGCCGGTCGGGGCAAAAACCCTGAAAAGTCTGACCGGCTTTATCGCATCAAATATAACAAAGTTTGACGGTATTATTGTATCTGACTATAAAAAAGGTGTGATAACGGCACAGCTTGTTAAATTCCTGATGGAACAAGCTAAGGCAGCCGGGGGGCTGTTCGCAGCGGTTGACCCGAAGGTAGGCCATTTTCATTATTATAAAGGGGTCTCGTTGATAACTCCAAATAAAAAAGAGGCATCAGAAGGCTCAGGCATTTCAATCAGAGATACTCAGTCACTTGAAAAGGCAGGCCTTAAACTCCAAAAAGACCTCAAATGCGGCGCCGTCTTAATAACACGCGGCGACGAGGGGATGACCCTGTTCCATGATAACAAAATCCATCACATACCAACTGCGGCCAAAGAGGTCTTTGATGTTACCGGCGCAGGAGACACAGTAATCGCGGCGTTTACACTTGCCTACGTCTCAGGGGCATCAATGCCGGAGGCTGCCGTCACAGCTAATCACGCCGCAGGAATCGTAGTCGGAGAGGTCGGCACGGCGGCAACAACTGTTGACCAAATAAAAAAATCGCTCAACGCTGCCACTGCGCGCGCTGATGATTAAGGAGATACTATGAAGATTCTCGTAACCGGCTCAGCCGGGTTTATAGGCGGCTACCTTGTGGACGAACTCTTAGAACACGGACACGAGGTCGTCGGAATAGACAATTTCTCAAAATACGGCAAAGTGGAAAAATCATATGATGCCCATAAAGGATTCCGTTTCGTCGAGGGTGACGCTAAAGATGTTGGGCTTCTTAAGGAACTGCTTTCAGACTGTGACCAAATTGTGGCGATTGCGGCAATCATTGGTGGTATATCATTGTTTCATGAGCTGGCATATGATTTAATCGCAGAAAACGAGAGAATAACCGCAGCGGCGTTTGACGCGGCGATTTGGGCATTTCAAGACAGGAAACTTAAAAAGATAAACGTCATATCCTCTTCAATGGTGTTTGAGAGTACTTCTACCTATCCAACCCCTGAAGGAGAGCAGTTGAAGTGTCCGCCGCCGTTGTCCACATATGGATTTCAAAAGCTGGCCTGCGAGTATTTCGCAAAGGGCGCCTACGAGCAGTACGAACTCCCGTATACGATCATTAGGCCATTTAATGCAGTCGGCATAGGGGAAAAACGTGCGAAGGTGGAAAAGGAAATCCTCTCCGGTAACGTAAGGCTTGCCATGAGCCATGTCGTCCCTGACCTCGTTCAAAAGGTACTCAAGGGGCAGGACCCGCTTCACATTCTTGGAAAGGGAAACCAGGTCAGACACTACACCTATGCCGGTGACCTTGTGCGCGGCATCCGCCTGTGCATAGAAAGCCAAAAGGCACTCTGCGAGGATTTTAATATCTCAACTGACCGCTCAACAACAGTCCTCGAACTTGCAGAGTTGATCTGGAAAAAAGTAAACCCCGGTAAACCGTTCAGATATGTATGCGACGATCCATTTAAGTATGACGTGCAAAAGAGGGTTCCAGCCGTGGAAAAGGCCAGGAGGGTGCTGGGATTTGAGGCTGCAACATCGCTTGAGGCAGCCCTTGATGAGGTTATCCCGTGGATTAAGGCACAGATAGAGATAGGCGGCATATAGTGAGGTCAACATTCACGAGGGGCAATAAGTGACTAAAATCCCCCTTGCTATAATCATTCCCGTTTATAATGAAGGGCTGAATATTGGCACAGTCCTCAGTGCTATTGACAAAAATGTCTCAACTCCACATAGAATCTATCTTGTCTATGATTTTGACGAGGACGACACACTTCCTGCGGCTCAACAATTTGTTGACCAGGGACATCCGGTAACCTTTATGAAAAACCCGCAAAGAGGCGTCGTAAGTGCAATTAAAACAGGACTTAAGACCGCAGCAGGGGAGTGCCTGCTTGTGACAATGGCAGACATGTCAGACGACTATGCCGACGTGGACAAGATGTATAGATTGATAGAAGGGGGCGCAGACATAGTGTGCGGCTCCAGGTATGTCAGAGGTGGAAGGCAGGTAGGCGGCCCGTTTATAAAGAAAAATCTATCAAGGGCAGCAGGTCTGTCGCTAAAGATTATTGCCGGACTTCCCACGCACGACTCAACGAACAGCTATAAGTTATACAGAAGAAAAGTGATTGAAACATTTGAAATTGAGAGCGACGGCGGCTTTGAAATCGGCCTTGAGCTGGTGGTAAAGGCACACATTGCCGGATTCCGCATCGCTGAAATCCCTACGGTCTGGCATGACAGGGCAAAAGGCCAGTCGCGGTTTAAAATCATAAAATGGTCGCCAAAATATCTGAAGTGGTACTTATATGCAATGAAAAATGCGCTGTTCACAAGGGGAAACAGCAAATAAGGCTACATCTTGTCCGGGGTTGAGACGCCAAGTATGTTTAAGCCCTCTGCAATTACTATCTTTACACAGGCACAGAGCATCAGCCGCGCCCTTGTCAGGGACTCTTCCTCATCCAGTATCCTGTGCTTATAGTAAAATGGATGAAACAGTCCTGCCAGTTCCTGCAGGTAAAATGTAATCCTGTGCGGTTCACGTGTCCTTACCGCGTTTAGGAACGTTGTGGGATAGAAGATTAGTTTTTTTATCAGCAGCAGCTCCTCCGGGGTAGACAGGCCGCAGAGGTCTGTCGTGCCGTCAAACGTTACCGGTATTTGTCTCTCGCGTGCCTTTTCAAAGACGCTGTTAATCCTTGCATAGGCATACTGGATGTAATAAACCGGATTTTCAGAAGATTCTTTTTTCACGGTCTCCATGTCAAACTCCAGTTGGCTGTCCGGGCGACGGGTGAGAAATATAAACCGCGTAATGTCCTTACCAACTTCGTTAGTAACATCTCTGAGTGTGACAAACTCCCCAGCCCGCTTTGACATCTGAACCGGAACGCCGCCTCTTTGCAGCATTACCATCTGAACAAGCAGCACAAGCAGTTTGCTTTCGTCTCCTCCGGCGGCCTTAATAACGGCTCGAATACGCGGTATGTACCCATGGTGGTCAGCCCCCCAGATGTTAATCAGTTCGTCAAAACCCCTGTTGAGTTTTAACACATGATAGGCTATGTCAGAAGCAAAATATGTATACTGGCCGTCTGATTTTATCAGCACACGGTCCTTTTCATCCCCAAATGCCGTAGCCTTAAACCACACGGCGGAGTCCTGGTCATAGATTAATCCCTTGTCTCTGAGGCGCTTGATGGCCTCTATTACCGTGCCATTTGTGAACAGCTCCTTCTCGGACTGCCAGGTGTCGAATTCGACTCCAAAGTCTGACAGGTCTTTTTTTATCTCTGAGAGCATTGCCTTATACGCGTAGTCGATAAAAAACTCAGATACTTCGTCAAATCTGGCATTAGAGAACTTATCTCCGTTGTCTTTGTGAATCTCCCCTGCCAGTTCGTCGACGTAATCGCCGTGGTAGCCGTCTTTGGGGAAATCACAGGGCGTGTTTGTGCGTTCTTTATAGCGGCAGAAGACTGACTCACCAAGAAGTTTCACCTGTCTGCCTGCGTCGTTAATATAAAATTCTTTCTCGACTGAGAACCCTGCGGCTGAGAGCAGATTAGCAACTGCCGCCCCCAGGGCTGCCCCCCTGCCGTGCCCCAGGTGCAGCGGGCCGGTTGGATTAGCGCTTACGAATTCTATCTGGATTTTTCTCCCTTTCCCAGCATTGGGTCTTAGGTATCCTTCACCCTCTGTATAGAGCTGCTTTAGTTTTGAGTGAAGATATGATGGCTTGAGTCTGAAGTTGATAAACCCCGCACCGGCCTTTTCGATAGAGTCGAATATGTCAGGCTCTTTGATGGCTGCAATAATTGAATCCGCAATGACCGATGGGTTTTTTCTTAGTTTTTTTGCCAGCAGCATAGCCGTAGGCGTTGAAATATCGCCAAGGGCCTCGTGCTTAGGAATCTCGACCTCGACAAAATCCGTCTCTATCCCTATTTCTCTAAGTGCCTTTAACAGTATATCTTCTATCATATCTTCTGAGCGCTTAAGAGTAGCATATTTGTGTGTAAAATTAATACTGAAAAAAGGAGCGGCAGGCTCATGGGAAAACCTGTTGCTGATGCCAATTGTTCTACGTGTGGTATGTACACGATGATGGGTGTGCAGAGTTTCCATCAAGGTGTTCCTGCAGTAGATAAAACAGTGACCTGCCCATGATGCAGCACGGTGTAGGCGGCATATGTTCTACCGCTATGTACCTGCCGATGGTGTCAAAAGAATCCTCTATATTCGTCGCGGCACATATTATAAAATCAGATGCACGTCTGGCTACATTGTCAACTATACGCCCTATATTATTTACGTGCGAGTCCAGTTCCTCAATGGATTTGGGGATATGGACTGCTGAGCTGATCTGATGTTCGGCCTCCTCATCTGACAAACCGCCAAAACATCTTCCAACAAATGAGCCTATGTGCTTTAAGTCGTCGCTTAGTTCAATCATAGGGCATTACACCTGCCGTTGCACATATTTATTGAGACATGTCCCTGTGTGTGAATCTGAACATTCATATAAGTCCTCCGGCGTCCCTTCAAAAAGCAGCTCCCCCCCGGCGTCTCCCCCTTCAGGTCCAAGGTCTACTACCCAGTCTGCCTCTCTGATAACATCCATATTATGCTCTATAACCACAATAGTGTTGTTTAACGATATAAGCCTTCTCAGGACAGTCAGGAGCGCCTGAACGTCGCGCATGTGAAGGCCGATAGTTGGTTCATCCAATATGTACAGAAACCCCTTGTTTGCAGTGCCTCCAAGCGCTGCACATATCTTAAGACGCTGCGCCTCGCCTCCGGAGAGTGTTGTTGCAGGCTGTCCAATTCTCAGATACCCAAGCCCTACATCTTTCAGGAGCTGGAGTTTTTTTGAAATTGCAGGGTCATCCCAAAATATATCAGCGGCGTCGTCAACGCTCAGATTCAACACATCGCTTATTGTGAGGCCCTTGTATTTTACACGAAGCGTATCGGCAGAATATCTGTTACCCGCACAGTCGGGACATTTCACGTATAAGTCCTCGAAGAAGTACATCTCCAGCTTTTGGTAGCCCTCACCTTTACAGAGTTCACACCTGCCTCCGGCTACATTAAACGAGAAATGACCTGGGCCATAGCCATAGAGCCTTGCCTCTGTTGCTGAGGCGAAAATCGACCTTATTGTATCGAAGAATTTTAAATAAGTAGCGGGGTTAGAGCGCGGAGACCGGCCAATTGGCGACTGATCTACAAGACAGACACCCTTAAGTCTGTCAAGCCCTGTGACGCCATTATATTTAAGCGGCCTTTTCCCATAGTTTTTATTAAAATTGCCTGCCGCCGCCTGATATAGCGTATCTACTACGAGGCTGCTCTTGCCTGAGCCTGAGACGCCGCTCACTACGGTAAGCGCATTGAGCGGGATGTGCAGAGTTATGTCTTTGAGGTTATGTCCACTGGCGCCGGTTAAAACAATCGCAGGGGCGTTGTGGTTGATTTGCTGCTTTGGCGATGGCTGGTATATGCCGGAGTTATTCAGGTATCCCGATGTGATTGTCTCTGACTTTTCAAAGTCACCAATTGCCCCATTGAATACAACGCTCCCGCCCTTGCTTCCACCACCAGGGCCAAGCTCTATTACCCATTCGGCGGCACGTATTATCTCAGGGTCATGCTCAACGACAAGGACAGTGTTGCCCTGCCTAGCTAGGCCGCCGATTATCTCCGTAATCCTCTCGTTGTCACGGCTGTGAAGACCGACTGTCGGCTCATCCAAAACATAGAGGGCACCGGCAAGGCTGCACGACAGTTGATTAGCAATGTTTACGCGCTGATATTCCCCGCCGGAGAGTGTCATCGTCTGCCTGTCCAGGGTCAGATAGTCCAGCCCCACGCGGCTTAGGAGGGTAAGTTTTTGTCTGATATGCCTTAGGGCCTCCTCTATCGCCTCACGAGCGTTCACTGCCGGGGTAGTAAAAAACCCTAACAGTTCTTTTACTGTCATTGCATTCATCGCGGCTATGTTTAAGGCCATATCAGGGCCTTTTAGCTTAAAGGCAAGGACTTCTTTTTTCAGTCTTGTACCGTTACACTCTGAACAGATGACCGGCTTCCTGTATCTGTTTAAGAACACCCGAAGATGCAGTTTATGGCGTTCTTCTGAGAGAAATTTAAAGAATGCGCTTAGTCCGTGGAAAGACTTCGCAACCCCATTATTAAGCAGCATCCACTCATACTCTGACAGTTCAGCGGCAGGCTTATAAATGTCAATACCGGCGGCCTCAGCGCCCCTCAGCATCTGTGTTTTCCACCAGTCAAAGGCGGGCTTTTCCCACGGGTCTATGGCGCCGTCTGAAAGTGAGAGCTGTGGGTTTGGGACAATTAAGTCCATGTCGCCAATAAGTATATTTCCAAACCCCTTACAAGCCGGACATGCCCCAATTGGGTGATTATATGAAAATAGCAGCGGTGTAGGCTCTGGCAGCAAGGCACCGCAGGCATCGCAGGAGTTACCGTCTGAGTAGAGCAGCTCTGTCTGGCCCGTATTATCATATATGATAATCTTAATCGTACCGCCTCCCTCGCGCCATGCCAGCTCTATTGAATCGGCAAGCCTGGATTCGTCACGCACTACCAGTCTGTCGATGAGTACATCATGGCCTTCTACGGTGCCGGGCACTTTATCAGACTGGCCAAATGTCTCCATGAACTCACCGTCTTTAAAAATTCTATAAAAGCCGCGCTCTCTGAGGCTTGACAGCGGCTCATCTGTGCGAAAAAGAATAGCTGCCTTAGCGCCGTTGTGTCTGCCGATGAGAGACTTATAGATTGAATCAGTATCCCAGCGCCTGATTTCAACCCCGCACATGTGGCAAAACGGCTGTGCTGTGCGCGCGAACACAACCCTCAACAAATCATATATCTCCGTTACCGTGCCCACCGTAGAGCGTGAGGTCTTGACGGGATTGCGCTGCTGAAGGGCAATGGCAGGGCGGATGTTTCTGACCTCTTCAAGCTGCGGTCTGTCGAGCTTCTCAAGGAACAGCTTTGCATACGTGGACAGGGACTCGATAAAACGCCACTGCCCCTCGGCAAATATGGTATCAAAGGCAAGTGAGGACTTCCCAGACCCAGATACTCCGGTGATTACCACAAACTTGTCATGAGGTATTTTGACAGATATATTCTGAAGATTGTTCTGCTTAATTCCGGTAATTTCCAGCCACTTCAAAGCCGGCATAATCCTCTATGCTTCACCGTAGCTGTGCAGCCCGGACAGAAACAAGTTGACGCCCAGATATGTAAATATCACCGTAATAAATCCAATTGACGACAGCACTGCGATTTTGTTACCGCGCCAGCCGCGCAAAAACCTTGCGTGCAGGTAAAAGGCATAGACAAGCCACGAAATAAGAGACCATGTCTCCTTCGGGTCCCAGCTCCAGTACACACCCCAGGCCTGGTCTGCCCATATCGCCCCAAATATCAGCCCGCCAAGCGTAAAGATGGGAAACCCCACCGCTATTACCTTATAATTAAGATCCTCAAGAAAATCTAGCGTTATGTTAAATGTCTGAACCATACGCTTTAGTACGTATCCATACCTCCACACGAAAAACATCAGCGCAAACGCCGCCACAAAGCTCAACAGGGCGATAAACCCTGATTCATTCCTGAATGTTGCCTTAAATAAAAACCCCTTGATAAGCTCCTGCGATGTCCCAATTACCTTAAACTTTATATAGTCTGCACCCATTGCCGCGAGTACAATAAAAAATACGCTCCCTGCAACTGTCCAAAATATATATGAACTCTCCGAGCGCTTTTCTGTACTCAGTACCAGATACAACATCCCCGTAGCAAACGCCAGAGCAAATGCTGCATATGCAATAAAACTCATCGTAACGTGCGCTAACAGCCAGTTGCTCTGAAGCGCCGGGACTAGCGGCTCAATCTCTTTCGATATGCCGGTAAGGTCTATAAATCCAAGGGCAAGACCCGCCAAAGGGGTTACAAATGCCCCAAATGTCCTGTTCTTATATTTGAATTCGATTATCAGATACCCAAGCATCAGACACCAGACAAAAAATATCAGCGATTCATAGAGATTCGTCAGCGGCGCCCTGCCAATTCCCATGCCGTAGGACTCCACCCACCGAAGAATCAGCGCCGCCGTCTGCGACAAAAACGCACCTGCAGCAAGAGCCGTAGCAGTTATGCCCACAGACTTATTTTTAAACATGAAATATCCTATATAAACCATCATAGCCACAAAGTATCCAACTTCAGCTATACCAAACAGCATTGGGCTTCCCATCTACGTTACCTCCTTCACCGCATCATGCCGATATCATTCTGGCAGAGACATTTAATGTGTTAACCGGTTAAATACGCTGTTAATCACGCCCTCGTAACCGGTCTTGTTTTTATTTGCAAAGGCCGCTATTTTTATATTCACCTTTGTCTTTTCAGACTGCAATAGTACCCATATTTTTTTGTGGCTGAGAAAAAACGCACAGTACAGGCCTATGGTCATAAACAGACACCCCGCATAGACCAACAAAACGCCTGGGTCTTTTCTCACCTGAAGCCCCGTGTACTGGTATCCCCAGTTGTCAACTAACTCTACCTTGCTGCCGTCGGGCAAGTCCCATGTCTGGGGATAGCGCTTTACCAGCCAGCCAGAGTATTTATCATTATCTTCTGAGGTTAACTCTATATAAACAGCAGGGTTGTTCATGTTCTCTGTGTATGAATATGGTCGTTCGTTTTTATCAAAGGCAAGCGCCGGGGTAAAGGCAATCAGCCTGCCAGAAAACTTCGTCCCGGGGATTTTAAACGACTCCCCTACGCCAAGTGATATTTGTTCAGTCTTCCCGCCTTTAGGTGTCACGTTTAAGATTATCAAACTCCTGGTGTTTTTTTGGGGAACTACCCCATAACTAGACTGGTAAAACGTATAGCCCTTGTACTTTAATGGGGAGTTTACCCCTATGGTCTTTTTCAGTACTGTCTTGCCATCTTCTATAACAGAAAGCCAACTGGCATAGTCCTTTGGCATATCTGATAATCCATAGAACGAGGTAGAAAAATCATCGCATCGAATGGAAAACCCAAGCGGGTGTTCCTTCTCACTTTGGCGCGAGTAGGCAACGGCAGATGTCTCTCCCTCCGGCAGGATCAAATACCCGCTGAACCCAAGGGTATTGCCGATAACTGCGCCTATCAGAATAATAATTATGCTGAAATGGATGACATATACGGCATAACGCGTGCGTCTGCCCTTGTGGGCGTAGAACTGAATTGTGTTGGGGCCGCTGTTGTCTGAGGCATTGGGAGTCATGCCAAGTTTCTTTATGGCCGCTAATACTAAAGTCTTTGCGTCTTCTATGCTGCCATCTACAGATAGTTCTTTTTTTATCCCATAATTATCAAAGTCCTTCGCATCTATGGGTTTGAGCGGCTCATCGACAATGCGCTTTATGTGTGGCAGCTTGTCAATGGAGCAGATTATCAGATTTGCCGAAAAACAAATCAGTATAGACGTAAACCACCACGAATGGTACATGTCGGTAAGTCCCAGCGCAACAGCAGATTTATACACGGTCTGAGCGTTGGCAGGGCCGAATATCTTTGTGAACAGCTTTAGATTTTTCTCCGGTGATGAGTCTTGCTCAATTACCGTACCTATCATCGAAGATAGCGCTATGACTGCAATTATCACCACGGCTAACTTTACCGATGTAAAGAACTTCCATATTTTGTCTACAATATTTTTATCTGCCATAGAATATCCTTAAAGTTAACCCCATTAAATTCATAGTTTGCCCCCTACGTATTGACCAAGCACAGAGGCCGCAAGCGAAAGCGGAATGAACTTGTAGTCCAGATGAACCAAAGACCTCATTAGGATAACAAATGGAATCGGTAAATGTATATACATAAACCAATTCAGTGAGCGGACCTTCTGGCGTGCCCTGAAATATCCGAAAGGCACATTAATCACAAACGCAAAGACCAATAATATTACAGCAGCCTCAGAGGACGTAAACGACACGTTAGTTAAGTGCAATAAGTCACTTATCCAAATAACTATGCCCCATTTATCCATTATGAACACCCTTGAAGCCCATACCGTCCGCCACGCCGCACACCGAAGGACTTAATACCGGCCCCCTGCACAACCCTCACACTCGTAACTAATCGCACAGGAGATATTAACAAAATAAAGCGCCTATTGTAAACCGCTGTTTTTTCTGTAACGATAAAGTTAAAATATAAACCAATGGAAGACTTAAGAGCTGCCTATATTCAATGTGCCTCAGGGGTAAGCGGAGATATGCTTATTGGGGCGCTTCTTGACGCAGGGGTCTCGCTTGACTACCTCAGGGAGAAACTCTCCCTTTTGTTAAATTGCAGGAATGGAAGCGGGCAGGCGTCCTTGGAGGAGTTTGAGATAACCTCTGAGACAGTCTATAAAAACGGCTTCAGGGCAGTTAAGTTTGAGGTGAAGACACATGTCAGCCACAGCGTCAGCCACAGGAACTGGCAGGAAATAAAGGAGATCATCGAAGGTGCAGCGTTCGACGAGGATGTAAAAACTAAGGGGCTTAAGATATTTCACAGCATATTCGAGGCCGAGTCCCTCGCACACGGTCAGCCATTTGACCAGACACACCTTCACGAACTCGGCGGCGCTGATTGTCTGGCAGATGTGTTCGGATTCTTATTGGGCATTAAGTATCTTGGGATAGAGGAGATTGTCGTCTCCCCGATAAATGTTGGCGGTGGCACCGTAAAGACCACACACGGTACACTTGCCGTGCCTGCCCCGGCAACGGCGAATCTGCTAAAGGGCATTCCAGTTTATTCAAGCGGTGTAGAGTTCGAGCTTGCTACACCCACCGGCGCTGCAATTGTTAAGGAGATGGCAACTGGGTTTGGAGATATGCCAGGCATAATTATAACCAGCATTGGTACCGGGGCAGGAAGCCTCGACATTGCCTCAGCGCCAAATATTCTGAGGATTTTTGTAGGCCGCCAAGCCGCCCCACATGACAATGCGCCTGCCTTTGCCGCTATAGAGACGAATATCGATGACATGTCCCCGCAGCTCTATGGCGCTGTCATGGACAAACTATTTCGCGCCGGAGCCCTTGACGTATATATAACCCCAGTTATAATGAAAAAGTGCCGTCCTGCCGCCCTGCTTACCGTGATAGCGCAAGAGGATATGGTAGGACAGCTCTCAACGATAATCTTTGAAGAGACCACCACAATAGGACTGAGATACCACAGCGTATCACGTGAGATGCTCCAGCGGGATATAAGCGCCGTAGACACAAAATACGGTGAGATACGAATAAAAACAGCCCGAAGAAACGGGAAAATCCTCAACATATCAGCAGAATACGAGGACTGTAAACGAGCAGCGGAGGAGTTTTCAGTACCGGTAAAGACAGTAATCGGCGAGGCGCTAAGACATGCCTGATTTTATCAAACGGCACAAGAAGCTTACCATATTGGCAGTTGTGGTCATAGCTGCCGTCATTGCAGTATTTGCATATAACTCTCTTACAAAAAAACCCCCTTACGAGATATTAGAAACTGCAAAGACATCGTATTCAGATTTGGAGAATATAGTAGTGGAAACCGGAATAATCAAACCCCAGGTCGGCGCCCTTATTAAAATCGGGGCAAGGGCAACGGGGGAAATCATGCAGATGCTCGTGCGTGTCGGCGATACGGTAAAGAAAAATCAGTTGATTGCGAAAATCGACGACAGGGACGTAAACAAGGATATAGCGGAACTGCACATATCCCTCAGCAAGGCCATGAGCAATCTCAACAAGACTATCGTAACACATCCTCAGAAAATACGGGAGGCAGAGCAGGACCTTATCTCAAAAAAGGCCAAACTCAAAATCACCGCCCTCGAGCTGCAAAGAAAAGAGACCCTGCTGCAAAAGGGCTACCTCGCCCAGAACGACTTCGACAAGGCAGCAGCCGATTATGCCCAGGCAGAGGCCGATGTCAATAAAAACGAAGAGACGGTAAGCCGCCTGAGAAACGAACTCCTTAACGACAGAAAGATGCAGGAGGCAGATATTGCAGTAATCAAATCGAGTATAGAGAAAAACCAGATAAAGCTCTCCTATACGAACATTGTATCGCCTATAGACGGCGTCGTGTCTGAGATTCAGGGGCAGGCCGGCGAAACGGTGGTAACAGGCCTTCAGGTGGCCAACCTGGTTACAGTAATGATTCCCGACAAACTAGAGATGTGGGTATATGTGGACGAAAGCGACATAGGCGGTATCAAAAAGGACCTTGACTGCCTCTATACGGTGGACACATATCCTGATAAGGTCTACAAGAGTGTCATAAACAGAATTGACCCTCAACCGTTTGTCAAGGACAACATAGTGTACTACAAGGCAATAGTAAACATCCCACCAGAAGATGCAAAGACCGTCAGGCCGGAGATGACCACACACGTTCGTATTATAACGCAGAAGAAGAGCCGTGTTCTCACCGTCCCAAATGCCGCTGTAAAATATGAAAGCGGCAAACACACGGCCTATAAGATACTCCCCGGCGGTAAAGTAGAAAAAACGGCTGTAACAACAGGCATCAAAGGCGAGGACAAGACAGAGATAACAGAAGGCCTTGCCGAAGGAGACGAGGTGGCAGTTAAACTCGTTATAAATATTCACCCCCCTGCCGGAAAGACCGGAGACCACGGAGGGAAGCACAAATAACAGAACTGCTTGAGTTACAGGCAATACACAAGACATTTATCGCAGGTGATGTGACAGTTGAGGCCCTCAGGGGTGTAAGCCTTACGGTAAACAGAGGCGATTTCACGGCCATCATGGGCACATCCGGCTCAGGCAAGACAACCCTGATGAACATCATAGGATGTCTCGACACACCCACCTCCGGCACATATATCCTAAACGGCAGGGCAATCTCCGCCATGACCGACGACGAACTCTCAGTCATAAGAAACGAGACAATCGGATTTGTATTTCAGAATTTCTTTCTCCTTCACTATGCTACAGTTATTGAAAATATACTCCTGCCGACCCTGTACATGGATGTCCCGTCTCACGCCATGAAGGAAAAGGCGATGGAGTTACTTGCTACAGTGGGGCTTGAGGACAGGGCATACTTCAAACCACGCCAGCTCTCAGGCGGGCAGCAGCAGCGAGCCGCCATTGCCCGCGCCCTGATAAACAACCCCGCCCTGATAATCTGCGACGAACCCACCGGCGCCCTTGATACCAGAACGGCCTCTGAAATTATGAAAATCTTCACCGAACTCAACAACAGGGGGACGACCATAATACTTGTCACCCATGATTCAAACATTGCCGCATATGCACATACCACGGTTCACATAAAAGACGGCTTAATAGACGATGCCTTCAACAGGACGCCGCGCCAATGAATAGGTTTGCTAATAATATAAAAAGCGCCGCATATGCCGTGCTGTCGTTTAAGCTCAGGACATTTTTCTGTCTCTTTAGCGTATCGCTGGGGATAGCCTCGATAACGGTCATAGTGGCCTCTGTGGAGGGGGCATATAAGAAGGCGTATGACTTTGTAGAGAAGTTCGGCCCTGAGACGATACTTATCTTTGGCGGGTCTGCCGAGCAGCGGGCAAACGGTGAAAAAATGAAGGCGCTGACACTCAGCGACATAAAGGCCATCGAGGAGGCGTTCCCAACGGCAATCCTCGTCGTTCCGATGGTCATGAAATGGGACAGCGGCGTATCATACAAAAATGTAAAGCATAAGACCCTTGTCTTAGGCTCTACTGAGGACTACAGCAGGAGCTGGTCATGGCCCATTGCGGAAGGCTCTGACTTATCACACGAGGACATAGTTTTTGGAAAAAACACGTGCCTGATTGGGATGCAGGTTGCCGAGACACTCTTTAAGGGCACATCTCCAATAGGAAAGACCATTCTTATAAACACAAGAATTCCTTGTAAAGTAACAGGCGTACTTTCCGACAGGAGCGCTTCGCAGATGGGCATAAATCTCAACGACAGAATAATCATACCCATAGGCGTGATGATGAAAAAAATGTTGAGTGATACCAAATACATAAGCGCGATAAAGATAAAATACCAGCAGGGACACGCCCTCCAGCACTGGATTGCACAGATGAGGCTGTTTCTCAGAGACAGGCACCAGCTCAAAGAAGGCCAGAGCGACGACTTCACCATTGTAAGCCCGGAGGAGATAATAAAGTTCCTTGCCGCGCTAACCGGTTCGCTTGTGGTATCGCTTGGAATCTCAGGGATAGTGTCGCTTGTGGTATCGGGCTTTGTGCTGGCAAATCTGTTTTTACTGTCTGTAAAGGAGCGGACCAGGGAGATAGGGATAAGGCGGGCAGTGGGCGCTAAAAAAAGGGATATCTTTAACCAGTTCATAATAGAATCCACATTGATAACATCAGCGGGCGGGGTGCTGGGGTTTATGTTAGGGTACGGGGCCTCTAAGCTGCTTGCGCATATTGCCGACTTCCCAATGCACTTTTCATGGAAGGCATTTGCCATAGGATTTACGCTTGCCGTAGCAACGGGGCTGGTGTTTGGAGTTCAGCCGGCAAGAAGCGCTGCAAACTTAAATCCAATAGAGGCAATAAAGTGACGACAAAGTATTTACCGAAGAACATCTATCTGAACTTAACGATTGCCGTAAAGTCCCTGGGCAGCTTTAAGCTCAGGACTTTCCTTGCCATAACAGGGGTTGTGCTGGGCACTCTGTCGTTAATCACTGTGGCAAACACATCGCGTTCAATGGAGCTGAAGACGATAAAAGACCTTGAGACCTTTGGGAAGAATCTCCTTACTGTAAAAAGCGGTCTGATGCGTGGTCACGGCAGCCCGTCAGACCTTGCCGAGAGTACGAGGCTGACAATTGATGACGCAAGGGCGATAAAGGAATCCTTACCGGCAGCAAAAATCGTGGCGCCTGTGGCAACTAAGACATTCCCTGTAAGATACAGGAATACAACACTAACCGGCACGACTATGATGGGCATACCGATGGAATTTTTTCAGTTAAAGAAAATCCCTGTGGGTCAGGGAAGGCTGTTCACAGAAAAGGATACGATGGAAAAAACGGCTATTGTCGGCTCAAAGGTGGCCGAGAGGTTATTTAAAGGAGAAGACCCCATAGGGAAGACCATATTCATATCGCAGGTTGCCTGTGAAGTGATTGAAGTGCTTGTGCCGATGGCCGTTGACCTGTCGGGGATGAACGAAGACAACATCATTTATCTGCCGCTGAGTACGTTTATGAAGAGACTGAAAAACACTACAAGTATAAATCTGATATATGTAGAAGCAGTCTCTGAAGAGGCGGCAGGGCGGTTAAAAGGGGAAATAGAGGGCCTGCTAAGGCAGAGACATAATATAAAAAAAGGCGAAAAAGACGACTTTACAGTAGCAGAGCTTAAGGACATAAACTCTATGCAGACCAAGACAATGAAGATAGTGGTAACGCTTGGGATGATAACCTCGGCAATATCGTTTACTATAAGCTCGATAGGGATATTGTCAATAATGATATTGATGGTAGACGAGAGAAAGGTGGAGATAGGGATAAGGCGGGCAGTAGGGGCAAGGAAGCGCGACATAGCGATGCAGTTTTTGACAGAGGCATCATTTATATCGCTGATGGGAGCGGCAGCGGGGCTTGTGGCGGGCATAGCGCTGAGTCTGGGCATATCTGCATTAGCAAAAATACCATTTGCGGTGTCGCCGTTTGGTGTGATAACAGCATTTACGGCGTCGATTGTGACGGGGATAGCCTCAGGCATATACCCGTCTGTAAAGGCGATGGAGATTCAGCCTGTCAGTATATTAAGAAGTTGACCAATCCCATATTTTTTATAGGGGGTTGAATTATTCGGGTAAAAATGTTAATACTATCAGGACAAGATTAATTTACATAGGGGGAAGATATGGATGGGGACAATATACTTGTCATAGATGACGATAAAAACAACGTACAACAGATAAATGAAATCCTCCGTAGCGAAGGATATACGGTATATAGCGCGAAGACAAAACTTGAAGCCCTTGAGACTGCCCTTGAGATACATCCCGTTGTTGTGCTTGTAAAGTCCATGTTAATCGACGCTAGCGGCTATGAAGTAATAAGAGACCTGCGAAGCGAAGACTCACTAAAGAACCTGCCGTTTATTATGCTGTCAGAGATAGAGAAAAAATATGATGACAGATACAGAACAATATATAAGATCGTGGATACAGTAAAGCTCCCAGTTGAGAAAGACGACCTGCTTCAAAAGATAAGGGTACACGCAGAGTGGTCTGTGCCAGATGAACAGCCAGAGGAACAGGATGAACTTCAGAATGTACAATTGGATGAACAAGATGGAAACTATGGCACGCAGAGCAAAAAAATTGAGAATATTAAGTTTGGCCTGTCCAATGAGACTGATAAGACCGACGACGATACCTCCCATGCAACTGACCCACATCCTATCAGTCATGACTCTCATCCCCATATAGGAGATACACACGTCAGCCACGAAGATGACCCAGTTGGTGATGATACAACTGTAATGGAATCGGACGAAGATGAAATTCTTTATAAGCTGAAAGAAAACCGAGCTAAAAGAAAAAAACTCTTTTTAATAACGACATTGGCCGTAGTTGCAATCCTTCTGGGAGCTGGATATATGTTTTTCTTCAACGAAACACAACCCAAGATGATTGCCAAAACAACAGTACCCACACCGCCACGACCGAGGCCATCAGAACCGAAGCCATTAACCGCTGCTCAGACCACACCGGCGCCAGAATCAACTCCTGTGGTAACTCCAGCGCTGACACCTGCACCAACTCCGTCGCTGATGCCTGCTCCAGCAGCAACTCCCGCAGCGACGCCTGCGCCTACACATACGCCAACTCCAACAGCTACACCTGCACCAACGTCTTTGCCAACACCAACACCTGCACCAACGCCGCAGGCTAAAAAACCTGAGCCTGCCGAACCAGCAGCCCCCGACCAGGAAGCTGTGGCTGCCCAAAGCAGAAAGGTCAAGACTGCCGGAAAAAACCCGGCTGCCGCCAAACGCAAGGGAACGGCCTCTGCCTCAGGGTTATTTGTCATACAGCTTGGCTCGTTCAAAGATGTGGCAAACGCAAAAAGGCTCACTGAAACACTGAAAAAAGAAGGCTATAATGCCAGCATAATAACGGTAACAGACCCCAAGGGTAATACTTCTCATAAGGTGCTGGCAGGGAAGTATAAAAATAAAGCTGAAGCTATGTCTGTTATGAAAAAGCTGAAGGATACGAAGAGAATGGATGTAATACTTCGTAAGTCCAACTAATTGTATATCATTTGCTTGGGGTCTGTGGTTGGCAGATGTCGCCCTCCGGCATTAGCCGCGACATTATCCATTTTGTAACGGCAATGCCAACAAACGCCCCAGCTATTACGTCGGAAGGAAAGTGTGACCCGGTCCTTATCCTGTCAAACCCAGCCACTGTGGCAAATAAATAAAACACCAATCTATAACGCTTAAAATATGATGACAACACGCAGGCAATCGAAAAGGCAAGAGCTGTGTGCCCTGAGGGAAAGGAATCGTAGTCCGAGTGCAGCGACGGCCCAATAGCAATAAAGGCATCGGTGACTCGCGGCCTTGCCCTGCCCACAAGATGCTTTATTATTTGCACAGACAGACCGGAGGCGCACAGGGCAAAAAGAAATGTCTTACCGGGAATGTATAACGGCCTGTATAAGTAATTCCCTACTATAAACAGGATGAAAGCCGCAGTGATTTGAGGAGTGCCATGAAACAAAAAAGTACTTATCGGGCTGATTTGTTTGAGGAATGCGTTTAGAGTGGTGTGTTCAGAAAAAAACAATCTTATCGAATCAATCGTCCACTTGTCCGCATAGAGAGTAAAGACAGCCAGTACCGCCATTAATAGCAATAGCGGTACTAGTTTTCTCCGGTTTAGCGCGCTCATGTTATCATGCCTCTTTGCAAGCCACTGCGGCGCCTGTAATTATAGAGATTTAATTACCGGCATATGGTATAATAGCCACTTCTGGGAATCCTATGTTAAAAATGAATAAACTACAAGCACTAATTCTGTTAATTATTATGCTGTTTTTACCGGCGCTCAACAGCGCGCAAGAAATCGCCGGGGTCGAACACGCTGTCTCAGGCAGTAACATGACAGTAAGTGTAACACTTTCCATAGACGAAAGCCAAATCTCTCTTATTCGTGAAGGGCTGCAAAAAGAATTCGTCTTCTATATAGACATCTTCAGGCGGTGGAGTTTATGGCCTGACGAGTTTGTCAGGGGCAAGAGAATATCAAGGACCATACAGGCCAACTCCGTCAAGGGTGAATACAAGGTCATATCCTCAGATGAGACCGCTGTGCTGGAGAAAAGATTTATGTCCTTTAAGTCTATGCTTAAATGGGCGCTCATGGTGAATGACGTTAAAATCGACATGAGCGGTCTTGAGGATGACGCCCCGTACTTTATAAGGGTTACAGTAGAGTCAATAAAGAAAAAACCGCCGCAAGTCCTCGGGTATGTATTTTTCTTTGTCGATGACAAGGACTTTAAAATAAAAAAAGATACCGATGTTATTATAAAAGGCAGTAAATGACACGGGAAAGTATAGCCAAAAGAGTACTCCTGCCGGGATTGGTTGTGATTGCTGTTGTGGC
This sequence comes from Candidatus Magnetominusculus xianensis, assembly GCA_001541255.1. Taxonomy (GTDB): domain Bacteria; phylum Nitrospirota; class Thermodesulfovibrionia; order Thermodesulfovibrionales; family Magnetobacteriaceae; genus Magnetominusculus; species Magnetominusculus xianensis. The sequence continues at coordinate 6,316 of LNQR01000081.1, read as the reverse complement.
CGCAGGCTTTACAGTACACGAGACATTTATCAATCCGCAGGGAGACATCACTCACAGATTGATCTTTGCAGCGCTTTTTAACATCACGCTCTTAGCCCTGCTCACCCTTGCCTTTTTCGTAAGCAGGAATCTCTTAAGGCTGTATTTCGAGAAAAAAAACAGGATAACCGGTTACAAGTTCAAGACAAAGCTGGTAACTATTTTTGTTGGCATCACCCTGCTGCCGTCTGCTATGCTGTTTATTATCTCAAGTGGTCTCGTTACCAATTACATCGACAAATGGTTTACCCCTACGGTAAGCAAACCCATAGACGACGCAAAAGACCTGGCCACGTATACATACGACATGATACGTAAAAATACATTCGAAGATGCCATCGCCATAAGCAAGGGGGCTACGCCTGCGCCGCGCTACAAGACCGCAAAATTTGACAGGACAAAAGAAGATGTATCTGAGACCATAAAAGACGCCTTTAAGGGAAAACCCGGCATAGAGGTATTTGTCTACAACGAGGCCGACATAGTAACGGCGGTGATTCCACTAAATAAAAACGGTCGCATAGACGAAGTCCTGCTGGTTTCCACTGTAGCGCCTATTGAGATAACGAGGAAAGTCGGGGAAATCCAAAAGGCCCATCAGAGCTACGTCACGCTTCATGAGTTTAAGGCCCCATTAAAGGGCAACTACCTCCTGATATTGGGATTCTTTACACTGTTGGTAGTATTTTTGGCCCTCTGGATAGCGCTGAGAATCTCCAGAGGAATCACCGAGCCTATTCAAAATCTCCTTAAGGCAACGGCAGATGTCTCAGGCGGCAACTTCAACATCTACGTAAAGCCAAACGCAGATGACGAAATCGGTATGCTGATTAAGTCCTTTAACGTGATGATAACAAAAGTAAAGCAGACCGAACTCTCTTTGCAGAGCGCCTATATCGAATCTGACAGGCGAAGGCTGTTCATGGAAAACATTATCTACAATATAAACTCGGGCGTCATATATCTCGACGCCGAAAACAAGGTGATAACAATAAACGACGCCGCCTGTGCAGTTCTCGGAGTCGAGGCTGAGGATGTCCTAAATAAACCATATACAGAGGTTATTAAAAATGTCGTCTCCGCCGAGTTTGAGATGTTCGTAAGGGGAATAAACCTGTACAATTTTTACAGCAAAAAAGAGCAGTTAAAGGTATCTATAAATGGCAGGAACATGGTATTGAGGGTATTCATCATCCAGCTCAAAGACAACGCAAAAAATCCGGTTGGAGTGCTTGTAGTGTTTGATGATTTAACGGAGTTAATCCTGGCCGAAAAGGCCCTTGCGTGGCAGGATGTGGCCAAACGCCTGACTCATGAGATAAAAAACCCCTTAACGCCGATTAAACTCTCTGCCGAGAGGCTGCTGAAACGATGGAGGCGCGCGGACGTACGGTTTTCTGAAGTTATCGAAAAATCTACCGCTACGATAATACGAGAAGTAGATGGGCTTCAACGGCTTGTAAATGAGTTTTCTAAACTTGGCACGATGCCGGACATCGAACCCTCTTTGACTGACCTTCAAGGCCTTGTAAACGAAGTCCTCGACCTCTACAGTGAGTATGAGCACATAGACATTGTCTTTGAATATAAGACAAAGATTACGACTATAAATATTGACGGAGAACATTTTAAGCGTATGCTGATAAATATTCTCGATAACGCGATACAGGCAATAGAGGAAAATGGTAAAATAGGTGTAACAGTGGCAGAGGACGAAACGGCCTCTAATATCATAATCGACATATCAGACAACGGCGTCGGTATAGACGAAAAGGACAGGGAGAAATTGTTTCAACCATATTTTTCAAGGCGAAAAAACGGAACAGGGCTTGGGCTTGCCATAGCCCACAGGATAGTCACAGAACACAAGGGCACAATAACCGTAAGCAATAATGCACTAAGGGGCTCGACCTTTAGAATTACAATCCCAGTTACAAAGAAATCACTACGAAATCAGGCCAGAAAGCAGGAGTTAGCTCAAGGCATAAGCGGGGGCGGGCGATGAACGAAACCTCTGTACTAGTAATAGACGACGAGGATGGCATCAGAGAGACGCTGAGTCTCATCTTTGAGGACGAGGGTTTTAGTGTCTCTGTGGCATCGTCTGCCGAAGAGGGACTGGAGTTTTTAAGTAAAAATGCCCCTGACGTAATATTTCTTGACATATGGCTGCCCGGCATGGACGGCATAGATGCACTTGAGGAAATCCGGCGTCTCTATACGGCAATACCGGTAATAATTATCTCAGGGCATGGTAAAATCGAACAGGCAGTTAAGGCCACGAAGATGGGCGCATATGATTTCCTTGAGAAGCCGCTTTCACTTGAAAGGGTCATCCTAAGCGCTAAAAGGGCAATCGAGCATAAAGAGCTGATAATGCAAAACGAGATGCTCAAAAAAGATACCATGCAGAAATTCGTAATTATCGGAGAGTCCCCTGCGGTAGTAAATCTGAGGAAACAAATCGAGATTGCCGGCAAAAGCAACGCCCGCGTACTGATAATGGGAGAAAGCGGTGCCGGAAAGGAGCTTGTTGCAAGAAATCTCCACCTGCAAAGCGACAGATTGAACAAACCATTTATCGAGGTCAACTGTGTGGCTATCCCGCAGGAACTAATCGAAAGCGAACTCTTTGGGCATGAAAAAGGGTCATTTACGGGTGCATTTGAAAAGAAAAAAGGTAAGTTTGAGCTTGCCGACGAGGGCACACTGTTTCTTGATGAAATTGGAGATATGTCCATGACTACGCAGGCAAAAGTCCTCAGAGTCATCGAGACACAGGAGTTTCAGAGAGTAGGCGGCAGCAAGAACATAAAGGTTGACGTAAGAATAATTGCGGCAACAAACAAGGACCTGCACAAGGAAGTAAAAGAAGGCAAGTTCAGAGAGGACCTGTACTTCCGCCTAAATGTTATCCCAATAATCGTCCCACCGCTGCGCGAAAGAAGAGACGACCTGCCGATTCTTATTGAGCACTTTATGAATACATTTGCAACCGAGTACGGCAAATCCCCGCGGCACATAGAGCCGGATGCGATGAGGATATTGCAGGGACACGACTGGCCGGGAAATGTGCGCGAGTTGAAAAACACACTCGAACGGCTCTTTATTATGACTCAGTCAAGGGTGATTAAGGCCGCAGATGTGGCAGCCTTTAACAGTTCGACAGTGGACTACTTTGCTTTTGAGACACTAAAGGATGCACGCGACAGCTTTGAGCGCGACTATATACTCAAGCAGCTGGAAAAGCACAAATGGAATGTCTCCAAGACCGCCGAGACCCTTCAAATAGAAAGAAGCAATCTGCACAGAAAGATAAAGGGCTTCGGTATTGAAATCCCGTGAGATATTATGATACTATTAGTGTAGAGGTGAACGGGAGGAAAAGATGAGTGATGCTGACGATAGAAAAAAAATTGCTTTTGATACATTAAAAAAAGCATTAGAATCTGAAGCTATACCAAAGATATATTTTAACAATGCGGTGTTTTTTTTGAATCCAGGTGATATTTCAATATTAATGCAAAGGGATGGCAGCTCTGTTGCTGTCATAAATATGTCTCTTCCTGTTGCTAAAACTGTCGCGGCACATCTTGGTTCTATTATTGCTGAGGTTGAAGAGAAAACCGGCAGTAAAATAATGACGCTTGATGATTCTATGACGGCATTAGGTTTGAAATAATGAGTTGTTTCATCTATGGAAATATTGCCCCACCCCCCGTAATGCATGTGAATCTTGCCGAGGAAAAGATATTGCGTTATTCACAATATCCCAAAGGATGGTGCTACGGGCAAGGCGTTCCCCCCTCTTACAAGGTCGTAAAGCAGGCGATTGAGCTGCTTCATACGGCACAGACATATTTTTTTTTCACGGCTTCTACGATAGGCGCTGATGGTGAAATACAATTAATAGTATATCACGATAATGATAGATTACAGTTTAGCATTACTGAAAATAAGGGGATAGAGTTCGAACACGAAAGGAAGGTAGAGCTGTCGAGGCCCTTTCTGCCAGAGTATGAAACCGAAGAGATATGTTATGAAGAAAGCATTACGTTTGATGATGCGATAACAAAAATTAATCATTTTGGAAGGGAAATATGGAGTACCCATACATCCACCTTATCAAACAAGAGTGGATTATACCGAGTCCTGATGGAAGAAGGCTCAGTAGTTACGCATTCAAGAATTCTTCAGACGGGTCAGGTATATCCTGCATATCCGTTAGCTGTATAAAGGAAACTACAGGCAATATTTGTGAACACATTAGAAAGTACTACCGAGCTTTTGTGGGCGACCCAATAATATTCTGGGCTTTTAGCATGGACGACTTACCTGAAGAGGCGTGTTTTAGTCAGGAGAAAGGTAAAATCAACGATGATGAATGTCATGGTAATGTTAAGCACTTAACTGACAAGAAGGCTGGAAAAATTATAAAGAAACAACCCTTATACAAGTTAATGCTTTGCATAAGCTCAAGTGTCCTTCCTTTTGATGAACGCTATTTGAATTACAGAGACAGAGTTAGCTAATATGATGATACCAACTAAAATAACGTGAGGTATATATGAAATCAGGCTCAAAAATATGAAATTAGGCTCTACTAAACTTGGTAAGACGGTATCTCTGGCGCTGGCAATAGGATTTCTGCTTGTAGCCGGTATTTTTGCCTATACTATATTTGCAGCAAAACCCCCTCTGCTTGCCGGGATAGAGGGATTTGAAAAACTGCCTATAAAGAAAGTAATCTCTTTCAAGGCGCAGAGTAATAGAAAGATTAAATCCGTCGAGGTAGTAGTAACTCAGGACGGTAATGCCGTCACGCTCCTTAGTGAACACCCTGATAAGCCAAATGCCGAGTTCAACGTCACAGTCGAGCCAAAGGTTCAGGGCCTTAACGATGGTGAGGCGGAGGTGACAATAAAGGCAAGGGCCGGGCTGTTTGCTAAAACCGTTAAGACCTTCCCAACAGCGATACGCAGCGCACCGCCTGCCATGTCTGTCATCGACAGCTCATATATCACCGACCAAGGCTCAGGATTAGCCATTCTTATTGACGCCAAAAGGTCAGACAAGGTTTATATAAAGGCTCTGGAACGGGAGTTTATGGCAACTAACTCCATTTATACAGACAAGAACCGGTTTTTTGTAATAATCCCCATAGACATTGAAACCCAGGGAACCCCTGTAGTAACCGCATTTGCCGAGGACGCCGCTGGCAATACCGTCTCTGCCCCTGTGCAGACGATTTATAAGCCAAAGGTTTACAAGAAAGATGTCATAGTGATAAAAGATGATTTCATAAGGAAACATATATTGCCATTTCTCCAAAAAACCGAAGGGGATATGCCGCTTTTAGACGCCTTTTTAGAGATCAACGAAAAAAGGAGAAAAGAAACGGAGGCCAAGGTCACTGAAGTGACAAAAAAGAGCGCCGATAAAATCCTCTGGAACGGACCATTCATTCAGATGAAAAACAGCAAGGTGTTTGCGGGCTTCGGAGACCAGAGGAGCTACCAGTACGGCGGTAAAGAAGTAAGCCGCAGCCGTCATATGGGCTTTGATCTTGCCTCGTTAGCCAACAGCCCTGTATACGCGGCGAACTCAGGGGTGGTTGCCTTTGCCGGTGAGCTTGGCATATATGGAAATGCCGTTGTAATCGACCACGGGCTTGGACTGATGTCCCTCTATGGGCACCTCTCCTCGATAGATGTAAAAGAAGGCGCAGCCGTAGAGAAGACAACCGTAATTGGAAAAAGCGGAATGACCGGCTTTGCAGCGGGCGACCATCTGCACTATGGCGTCCTGCTACACGGCGTATATATCTCACCGGTTCACTGGTGGGATAAACTGTGGATAAATAAACGTGTCCTTGATGTTATGAACAACAAGGGATAGGCGTGATATCGGGATTCAGTCCCCTCGTCCCACAAAACCTTATAAACCAAGACGTTTTCTTAATTTCCTGAGATGTAAGGTTTTCCCTTCCCTCAGCCTTTGACCGTTCAAGGGCAACGGCATAATCCCCAACATCAAAGAAAAAGTCATTAAGCCTTTCATCGAACTTTTTCCCAATAATATCTTCCAGTTGTTCGACCGTCATGTCTTTAAGCAACATGCTCACCTCCACCAACGCACATGTAATCTCTCTGTCATTTTAATGTAGCAAATAGTGAGATATGGTATCATACTAAAATGCAATCATATGCGTAAATTTGTCATTCCTGCGGAAGCAGGAATCCAGTCTTTCATATAACGCTGTAAGGACTGGATTCCC
>LNQR01000080.1 GCA_001541255.1 Candidatus Magnetominusculus xianensis | reverse complement strand
ATGATCTAATTTCCTACCGTCTAATTCTCTCATCTTTTATCTTAACATTTTGCTTAATTTTATGTCTACTTACTTATACACTTATTAATACTACTGTTTGAGATGTAGTTCAAGCTTCACCACTTTGCTTGCAGCTTCAGATTGATGTTCAGTTACTTTCAGCGATTGATTATCCCAAAAAGATGTTTTTGCTCTTTTTGGAGTGTTGTTTTCTATAGGTTTTGTTTTAGCTATTTTAATAACAGCAGCCTCAATTGTTGGTATTTTTTTAAATGCTTCTTCATGACCTAATACCTTCTTTAAATCTTTGCATACCTCTTCCTTTATTTTATTATCCATTTCCTTTATTTTATCCTCCATCTTATCTACTTTCATAGTATAAACTAAAAAATAATATATCTGACCCATTAACAAAAAAACTATTGCTATAAGAAGACCTCCCACCAATCCAAACTTATCAATTGCAATAAAAGACATGTTTCTGTTTGCATTATTATTCTTTGACATTCTTATCTTAATCCCTTTTAAATAATAATAGTGTGATTATTTCGCTGATTATAAGAACTGCTTTATCAGGTGCTGTATTAGCTAGAACTGAAAAAATAATATTAAAAATTGTTACTTCTCTCCATAAAGTCAATATTAAAAAACAAATCGGAGTAATTAATCCGAGTATTATATATTTATTTGACGTTAATATGGAATCACCGCTTGCATAAGATGGAAGATAATACATTAAAAACATATCAGTACATAGTAACACAAACAAGCAAAATATAAAATATGCTGTATATTTGCAGTGATTACTAGGTCGCCTTAGAAGTCTAGCGAGTTTATTATTGGCATTACTGTACTCATCTTCAGATAATACTTTCCTCTCTCTTCCCCCTAACTTTACAATTGGCATCATATCGACATCTTTTAGATACTGTTCAAATAAATCTCTCTTTAAAAATATATTCATTTCTTCTCCTTTTCTAAAACATCTGTTTTACCTGTTATAAGGAATCTGGATACTTTTTCATATGCCTCAGAGTAGTCTGCCTCATTCTCATCTAAGTAGTTAAATAATAAAAGATAATAAGTCATCCATGCAGTTGGTATAATGTCAATAAATCTTGAACCAATAAGATATTTTGGGTTTTTTGCCTTTAAATCTTCTGCTAATGTTTGAGAATTACATGCAGATAAGTCAATTACACCAGAATAATCATATGGCAACATATCGACAATCTCTGAATTATTTACGAAACCGTCATAAAACTCAATTCCATATACGCTGCTCTTTATTCTACTGTGTGCAAAGAGTATAATTGCTTTATAGTTATTGGAAAAAAAAAGATGTTTATATTCATTAAATGTCATATTGTAACAAATATTTACTTTAAGACGTTTTAAATTATCTCTTATATCAGTATCATAATCATGTACAATGTACTGATGATACTGCCACCATCTTTTTAGAAAATTAATATTTACATACTCAATATCAGGATTTCTAGTTTGCTTATTAAAGCTTTTTTCGTCAAGAGGAATCGTGAATCCTATGACACATTGATTTGGTTTTGTCATTCTATTGCTTTCCTTTATATGGCCTTCTGTTTTTCAAGCATAAATATTCTTACTATCTGAACCTCTCCGAATTGATTTTTCAAATCATCTACGGTGATTACGATATCCTTATTTGAGAGCAGTTTGCTCATCATCAATGTTGCATTTTCAGCCATAGTCATTTTCGATACGTTGGCATTCTGTTGTATTATCATTGACTTTATATCTTGAATTAATTTCAGAGCAGTCTCTTTTGTCCTTGCATAAACATTCATTATCTTTTCTTGCTTATTCGGAGTAAGAAATGTTATTACGAATTTAAATAGTTTATCAAAACGGCCAGAGGTCTCCTCAGTTACTTCACTAGCACTTTGTATTTCAACAGGAGTTTCTAAAAATGTCCTTACATCAGGGGATTTAGGATTATCTAAGATAATGACTTTATAAGCTGCTTTCTCTGGTTTTTCAAGATGAACATTTACAGTATTTTCAAACGACTTTACTTGTTTGGGAGTGTAACCATCTAATGCTAAATAAATAACACGATTTGTTGGGTTTTTCTCAATCATGGCATCGACTATCTCTGTAACTTTAAAGTAGCTCTGCGGTTCATTTTTACCGTTATATAGTGTATTAGTTAGTTTTTTATCATTTGTAGACTGATTTTCAACGATCCCGTACGTAAATCCATTCATACTTGTTTTACCGATCAGTTCGTTATATTGCCTGTTATTCCATAGATATTCCCGTTGCCTGTCACTATTGGCATTACGAGCTATCGATTTATTTAAATCAATGAGCGGTGTAGATTCTATTTTAAGGCTGTCTTCTCCACTATGTTTTGATATAATAAGTGTTTTACCTCCGAAAGTTACATCAATTTTCCAGTCTTGAGCACCTTTCAGTTGTTTTGCCTTAAATTCTTGCAGGAAACTATCTTTTAGACCGGTTCTCTCTGTGGGTGTAAAAAACGAATTGCCGTTTGTTTCGAAATATTTATCGATAGATCCCATAATCTGTTTTGTCGGAACACTCTCCACTATTGACTCCGGTTGAGGAGCAAAGCCAGCGCTGGGCCCTTTTTTTGCAATTTCATTTACATAGTCAGGATTTACAAGCACCGCCTCGTCTACTTTAAATTTATCTTCTAAGGAGTTATATGCAACCTTAACATCATAGTTTAACTTAGTAAACATTTCCTTTAGATTATCAATATGAAGCGCTCCACAGATAAGGATAACCCTGTGGTAATTGTTTGATTGTATTATACCTTTTGATTTATTGACCATATGTATGTCTCTGTCAGTAGTATCGTGAGATGAACTCAATGTTGATTTAAAATCGCTTCTCAGACTGTCTGACTCTACATTATAAAACGGTATTTTAATTCCCTTGAGATTCAGCATAATGTATAGATAATCTGCCGCAGAGATATATTTACTTTCTTCATAGTATTTGTGTGTTTCATCTATTTTAGTCAAATTCTCCAAAGCGGCTTTAACTATCAATAAACCTTCTTCTCCGTTTTCAGTCACTATCTGTTTCATAACAGCTATAAGCTCTTCTTTTGTTTTGGGCTTTGCATCGTCATAATATTTTTGATATTTACCGAAGTCAAGCTGCATTGGTTTTTCTGCATCAATAAGCATTTGCTCCTGTAAGGCATAAATGGCATTGTCTGGCTGCCCTTCGAGAGACTTATATTTTGACCAGTCATAGTTAAGCGATTCCGGCTGTTCAAGAAATATTGCATCTATTTCGTAAGTATTAATGATATCTGTGATTATTTTTGCCACTGCTTTTTGGCTTTTTCCAAGGTGTGTTTCACCTATTAAATATATAGTACGGTGCCCGCTGTTTTCTGCGAGTTGATAAACCGCAACCGGTGGATTTACCAGCTTATAAGTAACTGTTATATATCCAGTTTTTGTTTTAAGGGGAGATGCTGTCCCATCAACTTTTATAAGTCTTACTTCGGCATGACCTGGGTATATATTTTCTGGTGCTAAACTATCTCTTGTCTGAGTTGTAACATATTGTTGACCAGAATCGTCCTGCCATGCGTATACGATATCTTCATTTGTTTGTCTCATTATTACTGCTATACCAGCTAACGCTACGGCTATCAAAGCTATTATCAACACCAAATAGACTTTCTTCGTTTCAAATAGTCGTTTTATTTTATCTATCATCGTTATATGACCTCCAGAATATATTTTCAAAAACAATAGTATGTCAACATTAATAAGTGCAATTTCCGTGCCATAATATATTGTTTGTAAGTGCTTGATTATACGAAATAATAATTTTTAGGGTAACATAGAAAATATGAATCTGCACCCATTTATATGGAATCGGATTCCATTATATATAAATGGACAGAAGCTCATTAGTGGAATGACTACGGCTGTATTAATACTCCACTTTGCATTATGTTTGGCTGTGGCTACAGCGAATTAACATTTATATATAGGTCTCCATCATACCAAGTGCTGTCCAATATGTAGTTATTGTAAAACCATTCGGGAATTCCAACGGGCTGCAGCCATGTTAGTTGGGTGAGAGACTCTAAGAAAATAAACTTTGGTGGTTTACTCGTTAAATTATCCCTTAAAGAGCGCATCTTTTGCTCTGTAGAGGCGATTTTTGTCGGAAGAAATGTATCTCCAAGCAGAAAAAGGTATTTCGTAGGTGAAAGCCTGCCCGACTGTAAATAAATATATTTATTATATGACGGTACCCATATTGTATCGCTGTCTTTAGTGTGTTCCTTTATGTATTCCGAAACCGCATCTACTGCAACTTTTGACGTTGTGTACTTAAGCTTACTGAATGAACCACTGATCACAGTATAATCCATTGTGAGCAGCGATACACTAAAAAGGACTACCACCACAACAACGGCAGATATTTGTCCGGCTATGCGTCTTAGATTATACACGAGAAATGCTGCACCACACAACGCCGTCATAATGAAAGCAGGCACCATCATAATATAATAGTGACCATATGAACCCTGTATGTTTGTAGCAATAAAGCTCATCGTAAACCATGACACTAACACCACTGGAATATAATTGTTTGTCCTGAGAAATGATCTTTGAAATATGCTTAAAACACCAAGCGTGAAAAATATATTAACGGTCTTAACATACAAGATAAGTGATAAAAAGGCATTATAACGCTTGTTAATCATTTGAGAAAGAGGAACCGCCGCTTGACGCTCACGTGCCATCACCACGTTATGGTCAAATACGTCAAGCCAGTCCCGAAAAATCCCTGTGCTGATAAAATAAGTCAATGCAATAATCAACGGAATTGCAGCGCCAGCAGCAAAATACATCATGTTTTTCCAATTAGCTTGCAAACGGCTGGTAGTTTCCACCTTCATTATAAATAAATAAATCATCCACGGCAGGGCAGAAAGAAAAAACGGCTCTTTTGTAAACACAGAAAAAGAAAAAAATATACCAGATACTAAGACATAGTATAAGTTATCCTGACGCACTGCCTCTAAAACAAAAAGTACCCCGATAATCATGAACACTGAACCATACTCCTCTGTCAGGTTCCCCATGTCAAAGATACCGCCTGTCCTGTAATCATAAAAGATCAGTAAAAAAGTAACGGTAAATATGGCTGCCAACCACGAAGATGCAAAAGTCCTCAACGCGGAAATAAAAAAGACCAGTGCGGCTGCAACGGCAAAATACCGCTCCACCAGCCTTACTGAGTTAAATGTTCCATCACCAAATTTCAGGGCAAGATAGTTGACGACAAAGACCATGGGCTGTTTATCTTCCCACAGTTCACGGTAAAGCAGCTTCCCATTTATCATGTGATGCGCGATGTTCACAAAAATTGCGGAATCACTTGCCCAGAGTATTCCAGAGTAATAGTTCATACATCGCCAGCCGACGTAAGCAACAAAAACACCTAAAAAGATGTCTGCCAGGCGGTGAATATGGTCACGATTCTGATTAATTGCTTCTGTTGAACTGTTCAAGCCAATCATTTCCAATGAGCGTTAAGCCTCAGTTACCTTATGTCTCATGCGGTACCACGATAATATTACACAATATCACCATTTTTAGACAAGCCATGTTTTAACCCCCTGTAGATATTGAAAAGATTAAAGGTGGTAAGGGTAGGGCGATAGTGGCAAACAACGGTGTTGAAATAAAAATGACCATACCCCAAAATAAAGGGGTATGGTCACATATCGCATTTAGATGAATAGTGGAGCTAGAACCAGTGTTACTGTTGACAGCAGCTTTATCAACACGTGCAGTGACGGGCCAGCTGTATCTTTAAATGGATCGCCTACTGTGTCACCAACTACGGCAGCCTTGTGAGTGTCTGATCCCTTGCCGCCTAACTGTCCAGTTTCTATGTATTTTTTCGCGTTATCCCATGCGCCGCCGCCATTGTTTAAGAACGTGGCCATGAGTATTCCGGCTATCGTACCAACCATCAGCATAGAGGCTACGGCCTCAGCCCCTGCTCCTAACTGCTTAAATAACACTCCAACAACTATTGGGGTCAGTACTGCCACCAGGCCAGGCACTACCATTTCCTTAAGCGCCCCTTTTGTTACTATGTCAACACAACGACCATAGTCAGGCTTTTCTGTACCGGCAAGTATACCAGGTTTTTCCTTAAATTGATCCCTAACATCCCATATAACGTAATAGGCTGCCCTTCCAACTGCCATAATCGCCAATGCCGAAAATATAAACACCAGCGCGGCGCCAAGCAGCGCCCCGACAAACACAACCGGCTCTGCAAGGTCAACGCTTTTAATAGGATGACCATAGTTTTCTACTTCGTCAAGATATGCCCTGAACAGCAGGAACGAGGCCAGCGCTGCTGAGGCAATTGCGTATCCTTTTGTCAACGCCTTTGTGGTATTGCCTGCTGCATCCAGTCTGTCTGTTCTTTCTCTTACTTCTTTGGACTGCTCGGTCATTTCAATAATACCGCCAGCGTTGTCCGAGATAGGGCCGAAGGTGTCCATTGCCAATATGTATGCGGCTGGCCCAAGCATTCCCATTGTCGCAACTGCCGTACCAAATATACCGGCATTGGGGAATCCTGATGCCTGACCCAGATAATACGCCGCTAATATGGATATCGATATAACTATCGCCGAAGGGGCAGTACACTCCAAACCCATTGCAATACCAGTGATGATGTTAGTTGCCGGCCCTGTTTGAGATGCGTTGGCTATTGACCTGACCGGCCTGTATTTATACTCCGTATAGTACTCGGTGATATAAATAAAGGCGATACTTGTTAAGACGCCTACAACACCCGCAAAAAACAAGTAGAGCCACGCATGTGGCGCCGATTGGTGGTAAAACAGCCACTTGCTTGCAACAAACAACCCGATAATGGTAAAAAACACGGTTATAAAATATCCCTTGTTTAATCCGTGCATTGGGTCTTCGCCATCCGCTATCTTGACCGTCAGAACCCCGATGATAGATGCTATTATGCCAAATGCCCTCGCCAGAAGCGGGAACAACATAACGCCTATTATCCATACTGGGTCTGCACCCGGCACAGTCTTTGCCATAACTCCGGCAAGTATCATAGCCCCAATATTCTCAGCCGCGGCTGACTCAAATATGTCAGCTCCACGTCCGGCGCAGTCGCCGACATTATCACCAACCAGGTCAGCTATAACGGCGGGGTTGCGTGGGTCGTCTTCCGGAATTCCAGCCTCGACTTTACCTACGAGGTCAGCGCCGACATCTGCCGCCTTAGTGTAGATACCACCGCCAAGCTGCGCGAACAGGGCTACAAATGATGCCCCAAACCCATATCCTACTATCATAAATGGAATCTTTGTGGCCTCGACTCCAGTAAAAAACTTGACCAGAATGTAAAGCCCGGCTACCCCTAAAAGGCTCATCGAGACAACCATCAGCCCCGAGACCGCCCCACCGCGAAGCGCTATACGCAGCGCATCGTTTACACTGTTTACCGCAGCGGCTGCAGTTCTTATATTACTTCTAATGCTGACCCACATGCCGATATAACCTGCAAAGAGAGAACACACCGCCCCAAACACAAAAGAAAGCGTTATCCACATGGCCAGGGCCACTCTTGACTCCACAGGATCAAAACTTTGATGCTCGCGTATCATGCCATATCCGATGAACAGGGCAGCTGCAACCATCGATGCCAGAATAACTATTGTCTTGTACTGTCTTTTCAGGAAGGCATTAGCACCCTCTTTAATCGCATCCGATATCGCGCGCATCGGCTCCGTGCCGTCGCTCTTTGACATAACCCATTTGGCAAGCATCAAAGCAGCAACAAGCCCAACAACACTGATCCCTATTATCAGAGTCAGCAATAGGTTTTCCATAAATACATCTCCTTCTCCAAATTTATAGTTGCCATACTATGTATGACCTTTGACATACCTAAGCCGCAACCGAAATTATATATACGCAACCTTGTATTTGTCAACTTGCCAAGTCAATATATTTTTACAGCGTGGGATTTTTTTCAGGGGTTAATTTTCTAATCATCACATCTGAGCGTCCGCTGTACATACCATTTATCTGAAGCCAGCATCTCTCCTGATAAGGCCGCGTCAGGCCAATCCTTACGTAGTTGTATGTATCTTTAGAGAAGAGTTCATCGTTTATTTCGCTGATAAACTGTTTTTCGGCAATCGAGTTAATCGGGGGCAGTCTTAATCGGTTACTTAGATAATCAGTGAGCTGCTTGTCGTTTACCTTTAGACAGAACTCTCTGCCGCCAGAAATAAATGACGCCCTTATGTCGGGGCTGGTGCCATTTGTAATTGAACTGATTGCTGGTCTGCCTTCTGGTTCTATTAGTGAAAGGGAAGGGACATCTGTCCCTGGAGTTATCCACTTGTCTTCCCTGATTGAGCTATTCAACCTTTCCGGTAGAGACTTCGATGAACAGTGTCGAAGTATATCAAACCATTCACTTTGTGAAATGAACCGCCTGAATACTACATTGTCATTGACAGAAAAATCCTCTGTGTGTGGTGGACTGGCGTTAATCTTCGGCATCCCTTCGAATGTGCAAATGGCGCATGGGAAGATGTTGTTTTTCTCTATGAACGGCATTTGGATATGACCAGAGAACAGTACTGGCCTGATATTTTTAAAATTATCAAGATTGACTCCCGCTATGCACATACCGTTTTTCATGTATGTGAGGTCGGTAATCAATACATGCACTGTGGTGCGTTTATAGGTGTATGATTTCTCCATCTGTGAACAGGTGTGCGGTTAAAAGTCCGGCGGCAAGGGCTCTGTGGCATTTGTCTGGCTTTGGCTCTGAACACAGGAGGACAAATGGTTCGATAAATGGGCTGTCCTCCTTTAACCGGTTAATTATGCCGCGGGAGTCTATTAGTTGTATGTAGGACTTGGTGTATTGGTCCCAGTCTTTTGTAGCCTTATAGTTTTTTCGAATGACCTTATCAGGCGCAAGTTCGGGGATATGTACGTATGAAGCGTCGAGGAGTTCTCTCAGGAAAAACTTCAGGTCAGCTTTCTTTGTAAATCCCGAAAGCTGAGACGTATTGTTTTCCCTTATATCGACTAACTGTTTTATGGAGTTAGCCCGGACAATAGTGAAAAAACACTCGGCAGTCTTCTTTGAAAAACCTATAGTGAACAGTTTCATCGTGTTAAAATAGCGATAACTGGACGGTTGCCATATCTTTAAAGTTGTCTTCATTTGTTTTGCCGTCGTGGTGTATGTGAATTACCTTCACGCCACGCTCATGCAAGTCAAAGCCGATTAATAGTCTTCGATGACACTGACAGGGGTCTTCCTCTGAACACATGACGGTAAGTTTGCAGGTTGCTGCAGTCTCGATAAGCCTTGTGATGCCATCTAAGTAGAATGCCTGCTTCCGAAGCAGGTCATAATCGGGGTGTTTTCCCCTATAGATAGGTGCGTCTTTCGGGAACCCCCCTAATTGACTGCCCATGTATAGATATGCAACTGGTGTTTTCTGAAGTGAGTGTACGAGGTTTTCTTTGTTAAACTGTGGGGCATAGCGGCTGTATGGACTGCTTCTAACGTCAACAAGCGTATCGATTCCGGCTGAGAGCAGGAGTTTGATAAAGTCATTTGTTGAGAGGTCCGAATGGCCTATTGTGTGAATTGTTAATTCAGGCATGGCTTGCACAGGATGGTAGAGATGGGGTTTTAGCTATCAGCGGCGCAGCGGGAGCGCTCAAGTTTCTCTCTGTGTTGAGGTTTCTCTCAATGATGGAGATTACTTCGTTCATAGTGTCGCCGTATTTTTCGCAGTTTACAACGCATTGGCTGATTTTCCCTGCTGGGATGATACATTTCTCTATCAGCCCGACATGTCCTTCTTTGGGTTTTGCCCCAAGCGCCTTCCAGTGTTCCTCTGTTTGGAAGCTCTTGCGCCTAAGCTCATCTGCGGTGTGCCATAGCAGCCCAACAAAAAACGGGTGGTCTTCATAGTAGTATTTAATGGCTGAGTAGTAGTCCTGACGGCGCTTGGGCGATTCGCTGATGTACTTATAGATTATCCTTGATATAAGTTCTACCATCAGATATTCCGAGTTCTTTATATCGTTGAAGTGACTTATAGGGTCTTCATTAGGGCAGCAGGTGATGCTCAGATTCTCTTTTACCTTTTTAAATGCCTCCTCTACGATTATCCATGCCAGCTTAAAAAACGATATGGTATTGAGGTTGTCTCTGATGAGGTCATTTCTCTGCACTTTTGTCAATCCAACTGCAGTCACATCTTTTCGTTCAAAGAGCCGTATAGTGAATATGTAAAGAATATGTTCCAGGGTCTGAAGGTTGTCCGGCAGATCAAGGGTCTGAACCATTGGGATGAAGCGCAGGTCGTCCTTACACTTGCCGATGGTACTCATGATAAGCTCATAGGTGGCCATAAAGTCGCCTTCCTCTATTTGTCTCTTTAGCTTGCTGCTCCTTTGATCGACTGAGTTCATTTTTTTTATCGCGTCTTCTCTGGCTTCCTTAATAATAGTTATGAGTTTGTAGGCCCTTGTCATTTCCATGTTGGCGTGATTACTTCTTGCAAATGCCTCCTGTAGTGCCCGGTCTATGTTGACTTGCCTGTCGAAGCTATAAATCTCCTCTGAGCAGCTATACAGGATTTCGGCAGCCTTTTTCCATGACACATCCGGCTCATTTCCATATTCTCTGATTATGTAGTCGCGCATGTAGTAGTGGAAATAGAGTGCAACTGTGTTGCCGCGGTTTTCCTTTGTAAATACATACTGCTTTATCATCTCGCTTATTGCCTCAACAAGCGGTTCTTCGTCTATTCGAGGGCGGCTGTAGAGATGCTCCCGTTTATCCCTGTGAAACACCGGTCTTCCCTTTGTGCGGCACTCACCGCCGGTCTTCTGGATGACGAATTTGTTTTGGCCATCGCCTATCAGCTCAAACCTTGCATTTGCCTCTCTTAGTAAGATAAATGGTCCGAAGCGTCTCTCGAACTGCCCCAATTCCATCACCGGCATGTACAGGCAGATTGGCGTCACCTGTGTTAACTGCTTTAGTGTTCCGCCGATTTCTTTCAGTTCGATTATCGTTGCACGCGGACACAGGCCGGGAAGCAGCAGAATTTTCTTCTTTCTAGCAAACATAAAACATCTTGCAAAGTACTCCAGGTAGTTCTGCGTTGCCTCTGCCAGGTCTTTTTTCCCCCAGTCTCCACCGGCGTAGAGCAGGCTGTTTGGTGTGCGTTCAAACGGTATATTGGCCCTTGCCATTTCCTGTAATATAACAGATACACCAATCAGGTCATCGAGTTTTTGCAGCATCTCTGCCTCGGCGCCCTTGTCTCCGATGGTTCTTATATAGGCCTCGCTGATGTAGTAAACCTTCTCCCAGTGTGTGTTCAGGCTCTCCTCTGCCACCTCCAGCACCGGTCTGCCGTAGAGTGACCACACGTCCGGCTCCGCGATAAACGTAAAGGCCGGGACTATATGTTCGCTCTCCGCAAAACTGAAATAATCTGTAAGCTCAAATTCTATTGTCATCCCTTCAGGTACAGTGCTATTGATAACGGCCTTTAGTTTTTCTTCTATTCCCCTGTTTTTTATCTTTCTCATTATTGCCGATGCAAATATTTCAGAAACCGGCGAAATAAGCACCTTGTCAGAGTATCTGTCCCAGTACCTTCGCACGGCCTTTATTGTCTTCATCATACGGCAGAATGCCGATACCCGCTTCCTTGGTGAGAGAATCTTTGGGTTGGGGTTGTCCTCGAACAGAGATTCGTGTTTTTGAATCTGCGGCAATATCTCTTCAGTCTCGAAGTCTTTTAGAAACTCTGTGAAGCTGTATGGCGAACCGTTGTTAAATTTTGCGGCGATACTGCCTATTGCCTTTTTAAAGCTGACAATGTCAGATTGAGTATCTTCAACTTGGATGCTGCTTGATGCCACAACAGCAGTGATAAAATTCTCTACGGCTGTCTCCTCAAGCATTTCTCTGATATATTGGCCATCAAGTGGCCTCTGACCTAAGCGCTCGAAGTGTTTCTTTGTCAGCAGTGTACTATCATTGTCGTCTTCATCTGGCAGACATGCTATTCCGGTATTTTTTCTTTGTGACATGGCGTGGGCATGGAAGGACGGTGTTGTGGCGCCACCAAGTTCGGCAGAATTTATAAAGACATGAAAGCCCTCAAGCAGCCTGTTGAGCCTGTTGCGATAGACATTTAATACCGCTACAAGCACGGTGTTACACTCCATCCATGATTTCTCTGACATATCGGATATCGCCTTTGTCACGCTTTCAGCTAACATGAACATGAGGTCAACGACATATCTGTCTATTTTGTCAACGGCTATGACGGCAGGGGTTGTGCCGTAGGCGTTTGCGAGCTGTGCCCTGACCTTTTGCAAGTTGAAAAACAGCTCCTCGCGCTGCTGCTGCGTCAGTGCGTTGTCTAAGAGCGTGTAGCGCACGAGGTAGTTGACAACGATATGATAAGAGCCTACGAGTTCTGCATCGACGGTTTTCCCCTCGGATTGCAGCTTGAAGGAGTCTTTCAGGTCTGCTATGCGCTGCTCAAGTATGGTATGTGTCTCAAGGTAGATTCTAAAGACATCGGCTGTCTTCTTTAGGTAGCTCTCAAGAAATGCCCACATAATGGATACCCGTGGTATAAGAGGGTGGGGGATTAACTCTGTAAAATTCTTCTGCTTTTCGCTGTACATCGGCGCCGTGCGCACTACCGTTACTGCGGTTGCTGCGCCGTCAAACCTCCGGATAGCTGTGTTTTGTTCTGTTTTCATATTATTATCTTTCATATTTTAATCGGGGGATTCAGCTGGATATTTTTTTGCAATTTCAAGCTGCATGAGCATAAACTCTATGCGTCCCATCGTCCTTCGCAAGCGCTGCGATATTGCCACGCCTATGCCTCTGTAGAGGCGGTTGCCGAATGTTGGGTCTGCACTAATCCTGTCGTCAATGGCATCCTTTGAAATAGAGAGTACTATTGACGGCTCAACAGCAATTACTGTGGCTGAAGTGGGCTCGTTCTCCAGGTAGGACATCTCACCAATAATCTCACCGGCCCCTATGGCCGCCACTTGCTTATAGCCGCCTGCCGATACAAATACCCCTAAAAGCCCCTCAAGGACAATATAGACCGCCTCTGTAAACTCTCCCTCCCTTATTAACACTGCCTCAGGCTCAAGTTGTTCTTCCATGCCCATAGACAAAAGCCACTGAATGTCTTCGTCGCTCAATATCTCTAATATTTTGACCATCGTTGACATAGATAGCTCCCCCACCCTTAATTGTTTAATCGCCGAACGTGCATCTTAGTACTTCGTCCACTGTTGTTACACCCTCGTTCACCTTGACTAAGCCACTTTGCCTGAGTGTCAGCATCCCTAATCTAACTGCCTCATTTTTCAGCTCAACCACGGTTGCCCCGCTGAGAATAAGCTCTTTTAGTTCATTTTTCACAGGCATTACTTCATATAGGGCAATTCTTCCCTTGTAGCCGGTTTGGTTACAGGCGTCACAGCCTGCCCCTGAGTGGGTTTTAAAATTGGGTAAATCTTCCTGAAAAACTCCTACCTGTGTTAGAATTTTTTCTGATACCTTAATTTCAGCCTTACATTTTTCGCATATCTTTCTGGCAAGCCTCTGTGCCAAAACCAGGATTACAGACGATGATACCAAAAATGGTTCAATCCCCATGTTCATAAGCCTTGTTATCGTGCTTGGCGCATCGTTCGTGTGCAGGGTACTCAATACCATATGACCGGTCAGGGCGGCCTTGACTGCTATTTCAGCCGTTTCATGGTCTCTTATCTCACCAACCATGATTATGTCGGGGTCCTGGCGCAGAAATGCCCTCAGCGCGGTGGCAAACGTCAGCCCTACCTCCTGTTTTATCTGAACCTGGTTAATGCCAGCGAGGTTAAACTCCACAGGGTCTTCTGCGGTCATAATATTTACGTCTGGTTTGTTTACGGCTTGCAGGCCGCTATAGAGCGTGGTCGTCTTACCGCTTCCCGTCGGGCCGGTAACCAGCAGCATTCCGTAGGGCTTGTTCAGCGCCTCGACAAAATCATCCAACTGCCCCTGGAGAAAGCCCAGCTTTGTCAGGTCAAGCTGCAGGTTGGACTTATCAAGGAGCCTCATAACTATTTTCTCGCCAAACAGGGTTGGCAGCGTAGAGACACGAAAGTCTATCTCGCCGCCCGCGTCATATTTGAGTTTTATCCTGCCGTCCTGGGGGATGCGGCGTTCGGCTATGTCAAGCCGTGCCATGATTTTTATCCTCGATGTGAGGGCGTTTTTGATAGAGCCCGGCAGCGGCATAATCTGTTTCAGCACGCCGTCCATTCTGTAACGCAGTATAACCTCTTTTTCTGTCGGTTCAATATGAATATCGCTTGCCTTGTCGCCTACTGCGTTAATCAGTATGCCGTTGACAAGCGTTATTATAGGGGCTGCCTCGGCGTCTTTTAGAGAGACTCGTTCCTCTTTGTCCTCGACAATGGTTACGTTTTTTTGAGCCTTGCCAATTAGTTTATTGATTTCGTCCATGCCTAATGAGACCTTCGAGGCTGGAGAAACGCCGTCAAGTGCAACCTTTTGTTTGTCTCCCTTTGGATAAAATTCGTCGATTGCCTTTAATATTGATGCCTCTGTGGTGACATACAGAGTAATTTTCATCTTTGTTATAAACTGTATCTCTTCAACAGCCGGCCTGTTAGATGGGTCAGCGATGGCTACCTTTAGAGACGACCCGTCTTTTGAGACCGGTATCATCATATTCTTTTTTGCCTTTTCATATGGATATATCTTCATGAGGGTTGTATCGACCTGATACTTGGAGAGGTCTATGAGCGGTACGTTGTACTGCTTGCTCAAAAACTCCATAAGTACCGGTTCTTTAATATATCCCAGCTTTACTAAGGCCGTACCAAGCCTTACATTGTCTGTCTTTTGAACAGCAAGGCCCTCTTCCACTTGTTTTTCGGTCACAAGCGTCGCTTTGACTAACTGCTGTCCAAGCAGTGTTAACGCTGCCATTGTCTGTTTTCCCCTGATATATCTATCACGATGTCATTATGTCACATTACTGCTGATTTGTGCAATCTGAAAAAAACCTTTAGAGGGTTATATTGCCCAGCCCAAGACTGTCTCCTCTTCGTCCATCATATCATCATCCATGGTATCATCTCCAGGTTCGTCAAACCATGGTTCATTCGTTAGGAATGGTTTTTCAGGTGATCTTTTCAACTCCTCGCGTGTGTCCAGCGTTAACTCCACTTTTTCAAACTCTATAGTGATACTATATCTTTCTGACGATGCCTCGAGCTTCATGGGGAACCACAGCCCATTGATTTTCTTCACTTCCTTATATGTGATGTGCAAGCTCTCACCCCTGGGTAGCGCTATTGCCTGCTCTATGGGTTTTAGGGTGTTGCTATCAAGGACTATGATTTGCCCTGGTCTTTTTAGGTAGAGTACGCTGTCAGCGTTTGTAACCTTAATATCTGTTACATTCCACCAGAAGACCCCCTCTTTCAGACATCTTACTACCGCAAGCTCCTCTTCCTCCTTCAGCTGAGGGCTGCTTTGAACTATCTCACCGCGCATCTTAAGCTCACCAACCTGAAAGCCCATAGCATATATCTTTACGTCAAACCCATCTGGAGTTATCCTGATTGAGGCGTCTCCTGAGAGGCTCCCCCTGGACATTTTTATATCCACAGAGGCCGTCCCCTTAATCACCGCAATTCGGCTTAACCTGTCCATGAACATGGTTAATGTCAGTGTATCGTTATCTGGGATTTCCTCCCTTATAAGGGATACCTTTATAGTACAGGAAATCACAAAGATACAGATACTAAATATCAAGAGCCGCTTTAATGGCCTCACTGATGTCCTTTACCCCTATGAGTTTAATTTCTGGTTTAATATTGGCATTAAGTCTGCCAAGATTGGACTCAGGCAGTATAGCCTCCCGAAAACCTATCTTTGCCCCTTCTTTGATTCTTGCCTCTGCGTGAGACACCCCACGAAGTTCACCGGAAAGCCCCACCTCTCCAAACACAAACACATGCTCACGAATGGGCAGCTCCCGAAACGACGACGCTATTGTTGTTACAATCCCAAGGTCGAAGGCCGGTTCAGTTATCCTTAATCCCCCGACTACGTTGAGAAATGTATCCATCCCCCCCATGTGTAATCCACCCGTTTTCTCAAGCACTGCTATCAGCAGATTCACACGGTTGACATCGACGCCGATTGTAGTGCGCCGTGGGACGCCAAACGTTGACTGGGAGACAAGGGCCTGAAGCTCTACCATTATTGGGCGCGTCCCCTCTACCGTTGCTACTACTGTCGTGCCGGAGACATTTTGCGGTCTTTCAGATAAAAACAGCTCAGATGGGTTTGTTATCTCTGCCAGTCCGCCGTCTCTCATCTCGAAGACCCCTATTTCATTGGTTGAGCCGAAACGGTTCTTTACTGCCCGTAGAATCCTGTAGGCGTGCCCCCTGTCGCCCTCAAAATACAGCACCGTATCGACTATATGTTCAAGCACTCTGGGGCCGGCAATGGCGCCTTCTTTTGTCACATGCCCAACCAGAAATATTGGGGTGTCAGTGCCCTTTGCAAAGAGCATCAGCTTCAGGGCGCATTCCCTGACCTGCCCGACAGACCCGGGTGCAGATGGAATCTCCTGCGTAAACACCGTCTGAATCGAATCGATAACTATAACCGATGGTTTCATGCGCTTTACGTGGTCAAAGATGTTTTCCATACACGTCTCGGAAAGGACATGTATTGGCTGCTGGCCTGATATATTCAGCCGGTTTGCCCGGAGTTTTATCTGTTTTAGGGATTCCTCGCCTGAGACGTAGAGGGCAGGGTTTTTTAACTCTGGATTTTCCGCAAACAGGCTTGAGAGCATCTGAAGGACGAGTGTGGATTTGCCGATGCCGGGGTCACCACCAATCAGTATAAGCGACCCGGAGACAATCCCCCCGCCCAGTACACGGTTGAGTTCCTCGATGCCGGTGCTGAGGCGGTCTTCGTTTTCCAGAGTTACCGAGGCCAAAGACTGGGGGGCTGAACTGGTATCTTTTTTAATCGCCTTAACCCGCTCTTGTTTTTCCTCAACAAAACTGTTCCATGCCCCGCAGTCCGGGCACTTGCCAAGCCACTTTGGCGAGGATGCCCCGCAGGACTGGCACTCGAAGACTGTTTTCACTTTATACACAGAGAATCCCCATTCCTTTGCCAATATGATAGCTGCCTTTGATGGCGGCCTCAACAGTTATTTTGGCCTTTTGGACAGAAGAAAGGCAAGTATGCCCAAGTGCAAGATTTGCCGCTATTGCCGCTGAAAACACGCAGCCCGTTCCGTGATAGCTGCCAGCATATAGGGGAGTCTCTATTTTTATGAAATCAGCGCCGTCATAGTATGTATCAGCAGCAGAGTGTGTCAGATGTCCTCCGGTTATTACCACTACCTCAGCGCCCATTGCATGAAGGCATCTTGCGGCCTCCAAAATATCTGCCTCTGTGTTTACCGGTCTGCCGCTAAAGAGCGCGGCCTCGGCAATATTTGGTGTAAATACCTTTGTCAATGGCAGCAGGTCTTTTTTAATAACAGTGACTGCTTCCATGTCAAGCATCTCTTTCCCCGATGATGATACAGCGACGGGGTCAATGACCAGATTTTTTAATTTATGCTTTTTCATCACACCAGTTAAAATGCCGACAAGTTCGGCGTTACACAGGACGCCTGTCTTGATGGCATCAGGGATTATGTCATCAAGTAACACTGCTAACTGCCTTTCAAATATATGACCATCGACATTAAAAAC
This sequence comes from Candidatus Magnetominusculus xianensis, assembly GCA_001541255.1. GTDB lineage: Bacteria > Nitrospirota > Thermodesulfovibrionia > Thermodesulfovibrionales > Magnetobacteriaceae > Magnetominusculus > Magnetominusculus xianensis. The sequence continues at coordinate 7,865 of LNQR01000080.1, read as the reverse complement.
CCCTTCGACATGCAGTGTATTCTGAGTCGTTATGGAAGATGCCACAGCCATGCCATGTACGCCAAGCGAATAAAACACCTTTAAATCCGCAGCAATGCCCGCCCCGCCAGAGGGGTCCAGCCCTGCCACAGTTAAAGCGGATGGCCTCTGCAACTCCCTATTTCCCGTGCAGGGCGCGCTCTACTGTCTTAATCGCGCAGAAATCAGAGCACATGCTGCAAACCTCTTTCGTTGCCGGTGGCAGGTGGGCGCGCATCGCCCTGACCTTCTCAGGATTAAAGGACATAGAAATCTGGCCTTCCCAGTCGAGTGCCTTCCTATAGCGGGCCATTTTCTTGTCTCTCTCGACTGCTGAAGGTATCCCCTTTGCAATGTCGGCAGCATGGGCGGCTATCTTTGAGGCGATAACACCCTCAACGACATCATCAACGTTTGGAAGCCTCACGTGTTCAGACGGCGTAACATAACACAGGAAATCTGCCCCTGCAGCCCCTGCAATAGCCCCGCCAATGGCTGCTGTAATGTGGTCATAGCCCATGCCGCAGTCCGTTACCAGGGGGCCAAGCACATAAAACGGTGCGCCGTTACACAGCGATTTCTGAAGTTTTATGTTCATCTCTACCTGTGGAAGCGGCACATGACCCGGGCCTTCTATTATTGCCTGAATACCGGCCTCAAGGGCGGTCTTCTGGAGCTTGCCCAGAATTATCAACTCCTCTACCTGTGCCCTGTCTGTGGCGTCGGCAAGGCAGCCCGGCCTCATGCCATCCCCGAGGCTTAGTGTCATGTCATATTTCCTGCATATCTCAAGCAGCCTGTCATATTGCTCAAACAGGGGGTTTTCCCTGTTATTAACTATCATCCACTCAAGCAGGAGCGAACCGCCGCGGCTGACTATATCGAGAATACGGCCTTGCGCCTTGAGATGGTTTACGGCGCCAAGCGTCAGGCCGCAGTGTACGGTGACAAAATCGACGCCTTCCTCGGCGTGTGACTCAATAGTCTCAAACAGCTCATCTACGGTCATCTTAAGGACAGAGCCGTGGCTTTCAACAGCCCGTACAGCGGCCTCATATATTGGCACCGTGCCGATTGAAACCTTAGAATGTGAGGTCAAAGTCCTGCGAAGTTCCTTAATCGGGCCGCCGGTGGATAAATCCATCACGGCGTCTGAGCCGTACTTAACCAGCAGGGAGAGTTTCTCCAGCTCCTCATCGACTGAGATGCGGTCTTTAGATGTGCCGATATTGGCATTAATCTTTGTACGCATCCCACGGCCTATCCCAAGCGGTGAAATCTCATGTTTTGTATTTTTTGTGATTACGCTGTAACCATTTGCGAGGTCTGCGGAGACTGTCTCAGGCGCCAGACACTCGGCAGCCGCTACCTCTTTTACCTCGTCCGTAACAATGCCCTTACGGGCAGCTTCTATTCTTGTCATCTTAGCAGCTCCAGGTATTTTTCTGTTACGTCAGCGATATTGTCCGAAGACAGTATCCCGGAAATGACGGCAATGCCGTCCGCCCCAAACTCCATAACCTCCTTCACGTTGTGCGGCTTAATGCCGCCAACGGCAAACACGGGCAGTTTTACCCTGTGTTTGACCTTTAGTATAACCTCTGGCCCGATTGGTTCGCCGTATTTTGCCTTTGACGGGGTTTCATAGATAGGGCCAAGCAGGATGTAGTCTGCCCCTTTTTTTCGCGCGTCAAACGCCTCGTCGAGGCTGTGAGTGGATTTGCCAATAAGAAGTTTATCTCCGGCAAGCCTTCTGACGGCGTCAATGGGGATGCTTGTCCCAGTGAGCTGCACACCGTCTGCCTCTGCACAGAGGGCTACGTCCACCCTGTCGTTGATAAACAGGAGCGCTCCGAAGTGTTTTGTAATCTGGCGCAGCTCCATTGCCAGCGCTGTCAACTCCTGCGTTGACATCGCCTTTTCACGAATCTGCACGGCCTTAACACCAGCCTTGAGCGCCTCTTCGACGGCCTCTGTGATGGGACGCGCCGTAGCTGTGGCGGCTGTGGTGGCTGCGGTGTCTGTGATAAGCATTAACTGGAAATCGATGTTTGCCATTATATTTTCACCATCGGCTTAGAGCATCCCGTCAAATGGGCTGCTTGCCGCGGCGTAGAGCTTGCGTTGAATTCTCCCTGCCTTAAAAGCAAACCTTCCGGCGATGACGGCGTGTTTCATGGCGGCTGCCATCATGATGGGCTGCGCTGCACCGGCAATCCCAGTATTGATTAATACGGCATCACAGCCAAGTTCCATTGCAATTGCGGCGTCTGAGGCCGTTCCCACTCCGGCATCCACTATGATTGGTACACCCTTAACTGTTTCAAGGATGATCTTTATATTGTATGGGTTTCTGATACCAAGCCCAGAGCCAATCGGCGCACCCAGCGGCATGACGGCAGCAGCCCCGGCATCGACGAGCCTTTGGGCAACAATTGGGTCGTCGCTTGAGTATGGCAGGACTATAAATCCCTCCTTTGCCAGGATCTCTGTAGCCTTCAGGAGTCCGCACACATCCGGGAATAATGTCTTATCGTCGCCGATGACCTCCAGCTTGACGAAATCAGAGATACCCGCCTCGCGCCCAAGCCGCGCATAGCGAAGCGCGTCCTCTACGTTATAGCATCCTGCCGTGTTGGGTAGGATTTTATACACCTTCGGGTCAATGTAATCAAGCAGATTGGGTGATTTCCTGTCAAAGATATTTACGCGCCGCACTGCTACTGTAACCATATCCGAACCTGACGCCTCAATTGCCTTTTTAGTCTCTTCAAAATCCTTGTATTTGCCCGTGCCGACCCACAATCTGGATTTAAACTCAACACCGGCAATTATCAGTTTGTCGTTGGTCTCTTCCATAAATTAAACTATCCTCCTATTGTGATATAACCGTTACCCGCCGCCGACGAAGTTGACAATCTCCACGCTGTCACCGTCTTTGATGGGGGTGGTGTCGTATTGTGCCTTCTTAACGATGAGCATATTAAGCTCTACTGCTACGCGCATGGGATTAATATCAAGCGCGGTAAGCAGCTCAGATATGGTAGAGGCTGCCTTTGTGTCATAGTCGTCGCCGTTAAGCCGTATTTTCATAGAATAACCCTCTTATTTTATCGAAAACGGGATTCCCGGTATATGGAATGCGGGGGAAAATGGAATCAGCCCGTTCCCTCCGCCGGAATTACCCGTTTCAGGTTCAAGGGGTCACCTGTTCAACAGGAATCTCAGACTGCCGCTGCCATAAACGAGATTAGCAACAGCCTCCCCCAGGGTATTAATATAATATGATTATATAAGAACGCGTGATAATAGTCAATATGTGTTTTATTTGTGGGGAGTCTGGTATAATAAATCATGACCGGAGATGATATGACACACAAGATGACAATGATTTACTGGAAGGGGGAGAAGTTTTGGTTAGGCAAGCTGTTAGAATATCCCGATATTATGACACAAGGGGAAACGCTTGATGAGCTGGAAGAAAACATAAAAGACGCGTATCGTCTGATGGTCTTAGAGGACATACCAAGCGATTTTAAGGTAAAAGAAATTGCTGTATGAAGCGAAAGGAGCTTATGAGAACTGCGCAGAATAAGCAAGTTTTTTATTTATGACTCAATTTGGTATAATAGAATTATGACAGGAACAATAGAGCTATACAATGTCCTCAAAGACACATTAGGCGAGGCAGGCGCGAAGACCCTCGTCAATACAATAGAAGAGGTCAAAGAGCAGGTAAAGAAAGAAGCAGCCACTAAAGCAGACCTTGGTCTTTTAGAAGCCAGACTTGAGCGTAAAATAGAATCAAGCAAGTCTGAGCTTGAACTTAAAATAGAGTCAAGCAAGTCTGACCTTGAACTTAAAATAGAATCTGTGAAGCAGGAGATTGAGAAAACCAGGGCAGAGATTGAAAAAACCAGGTCGGATACCATTAAATGGGTGGCCGCAATGCTTGTGGCACAGTCCGGAATTGTCGCTGCATTTATACGTCTGTTTGGTATTTTTGGTAAATAGCTGCCATGCAAAATATGAATAATTATTTTAACGATGAGTACACAGTAGCAATTGCTGATCTTGGTTATTCAGAGCAGGCCGAGAAAACCAGGGATATGATAGTCAACTGTGAAACGCCATTTGTCATAGGAATATCTGGCCGATGGGGAAGCGGCAAGACCAGCATGATGAAGTATTTGATGGCGAGCCTCGGTGGAAAAGTCCCGGAAGACTGGTTTGCCTTCCAGAACAGGCCTTTAATAGACGAGGAAGAAGAGGCTAATTTTGGAAAAGTCAGAGAAAAATATAAAAATGATGCGAAAATTACACATATTCACTCGATATGGTTTAACCCGTGGGAGCATGAAAATCATGACGAACCTATCATCGAATTACTTAAAGAGATAAGGAAGTATTTTAGTCCTATGTCAAAGGCATTGGCAGAAACTAAGAAGTTAGGCTCCGTAGCTATTCGCGCCGGACTTGATATGCTTGACGGAATATTTTCTATTTTCACAAAATTTACAAGGCTGCCTTCACCGTCGCTGCCCAAGAACATTGGCAGTACGGTTCAGGCGCATGGTGAAAAATATGAACATGAGAATTATGAATATAGCACAAGAAATCAAAGGTTTAAGCTGATTTTTCAAAATGCTGTCGAACAATTATTATCAAAAGATTGCATTGTAGAAAATGAAGCCATTATATCAAAAATAGATGATAGTGCAAAACTTGTAATATTTATTGATGACCTTGACAGGTGTGAAGAGGCGACAATATCGAAACTGCTTAGAGAAATCAAACAGTATCTTTCTACTAAACGATGTGTCTTCGTCTTTGGATACGACAGGCATCATGTCGAGAAGGCAATTTCTAAGACTATCCAGCTCTCTGACAAGGAGACGCGCTCATATCTTGAGAAGCTATTCCAGTCTACTATATATATCAAGCAGCCTGCGGAAGAGATATTTGTAGAATTCGTAAAGAAAAAGTTAGTTGAATATGGTTTCAACCTGGAAGGTGACGCCAAGGGCTTGAGCAGCGTCATCTGTAAGATAATCGATCCCAATCCTCGAAGGATAAAGGCGTTTCTGACTGCGTTCCGGTTTCACAGTTATAATTTCAAGCATGAAAACACAGAAAGTATTCCAGATGATTTACAGAAACTGGCTCTAATAACATATTTAAAGGTCTTTCATGAACCGGTTTATTCGGTGTTAGAGAGCGACAATGAGTTACTGAAAGATTTAATGAAGGTCTTTGAGCTTAATAATAGAGATGCTATTGCTAATCACAATCAGTATTTCTTTTATTTAGAGATGAGAAGCCATTTGCAGGATTATAGTAAAACTATTTACGATGAAAAAACGATAGAAAGGGAATTCTTAAAAAATGACGAAAACGCCGAAAATAAATTTTTAACTGAAGTGTATGAGATGCAAGGAAGACATAAGAGCTATGAAAACTTTAGGCGTGCATTCCAAACAAGTTTCGATTCTATACTAAAGAGCGAAACATATGGCGATATTAGAAAATACTTATAAGAAAGATATTGGCGAGAGATGGTCATATCCTGTAGACTCCAACTTTGTGGGCTTGGAGTTCAGCAGCGCATATATTGCTTATAGGGCACGTTTGGATGCTTTGTACAGGAAGGCTGATATGGTAGGGGTTATGAATGACCCTGAGGATACGCCCACCCTGTTGAAGCACATATATGTTCCACTGCGCATAGATGAGAAAGATGTTGACCCTGCCTCAAGTGAAGTCGATAATGTTAAGGGGCTGTATATTGTAGATGCGCTTTGTCGGATACGTTTTTTGGCTATATCTGGCGCTCCTGGTTCAGGGAAATCCACGATGACACAATTTCTTGCTGCTGCACTTTCTCAGACGATATTAAACGAGACTGCCTCCGTATTGGGAAGGAGGGTTGTTGTTCCGTTTATTTTACGAGAATTAGATTTTTCAAAAATCAATAGCTGGGATGACTTGTGGAATTTATGGATTAAAGATATGTCAGAGCGTCTTAATATGTCAATCACAAGGGAGTTTCTTGATTTTTATATTGAAAAGGGGTGGGCGATTGTTATTTTCGATGGAATCGATGAAATAGGGGAAGAGCAAAACCTGAATATGATTAAGTGGATAAATAAATGGATTGAGGCAAAGTCTGAATTTAAGGACGCGATGACCCCGCTGAATATAATCATCACCGGCAGGCCCTATGGGTATTTAAGTGAGGGTGAATATGACCGGTATTTCAAGAAGATGTACCTGCTGCCGTTCAATCAAAATCAAATTGAGCAGTATGCTTACAACTGGTTTGGTGTTCAATATGGCGAGGATAAGTTGAAGGTTAAGATGAAATCGCAAGGTTTTATCACTGCACTGAAAGGCTACGGGCTTGAGGAGCTAAAGCGCAGGCCGATATTTCTTGCCATGCTTGCCTATGTGACTGGTAACGAAGGTGAACTGCCGCAAACAAGGTTGGCTGCCTATAAAAAAATTGTTGAAGCATATATTCATTATTTGGATGTGTTAAAAAATATAGGAGAAAAAAGGGACGATAAACCAAAATACTGGAGCTTTGACGACAAGATTGGAATAATGGAAGAGTTAGCCTATAAAATTCACACTAAGGCCGAAAGTGAGTTAAATTATTCTAAATTATCTGATAACAAGCAGATGCACATACAAATAAGCAGAGATACGCTTGAGAGTTATTTCAGAGATATTTTAAATGAAGGCTGGTTTAATACGGTTAAAATAACTGATCTCGATGAGATAATCAAATATTTTTTAAAAAGATCGGGTTTGATAATAGAACCTAAGAATGGCTACTATCAATTCAGCCATCTTACTTTTCAGGAATATTTAACAGCCGCGAGGATTTATAATAACAAGCAGGATGACGATAATAATTATCTCAAGAGAGAAATTTTTGACCGGTTAAAACAGGTTGGCTGGCATGAGGTTGCCCTGCTTTTTTTCGGAATGGATAAGGTTCGTATTGAAAAACGCCAGTCTAAAATACTTCAAAAACTAATAGAAAAAGATGAACTGTCACACCATAAATTTCTAATAGACCTGTTTACCGGCATGGAGCATAAGATTTCAAAGAATGATGTAATAAAGTGGTTGAAGACCCTCGTTTATGTCTGGGTTACGAGGGAAAAGGTAAAGGGGCTTTATAAATATTTGGCTGACGCAATTAAGTCAGATAAGATGGATGAAATACGTAAGTGTATCGTAGATTATATGAAAAAGCTATCTGATAAGATTTTGCATAATGATGATTTGTTTTACGATAGTTCAGATATGATAGTTGATGACAAATGTAATAATGTGGAGCTTTTGTGTTGTAATATTGAAGATACCTCATTAGAACAAATCAATCTATTAGAAAATATATTATTAGTTGGATTTTTCTGGCACGAGTTCAGAGAAGGATTTTTTAATAGGGATAATGCATCCCTTTTGCCAGCGGACAAGAGAAATCTTAGAATAGCATTTATAATTGATAAATATATTCTATTTAACAAAGAATGTGAGGACATTCTTTCTCATAAAATGTATTCTGCTATTAAATTAAATGAATTATATTTGGGTACTGGCTCATTTATATATTATTTAAGTAACAATATTAGTTATGACATCATCAAACCATTTTATAAATTATTTATGTATTCACATAGTTGTTTGTTATATTTGAATAATACGAATGATATGAGTATGTTGAAAAAAATTTTTATTAGTGTATTTAGGGCTATGGATATGGCTAGGGCTATGGATATGGCTAGGGCTATGGATATGGCTAGGGCTATGGATATGGCTAGGGCTATGGATATGGC
>LNQR01000079.1 GCA_001541255.1 Candidatus Magnetominusculus xianensis | reverse complement strand
GAGAGCCGTATGCGGGAAATCCGCCTGTACGGTTCGGAGGGAGGGGAGGCGAAAACCTTCCCTACCCCTATCAGGAAAGCATCGGTCGTATGCTAAAAGTATAGGCAATTTCTGCGTAATTTTCAAATGTGTTTGCCCTGTGTTGGTTGCAGTATTTCTTATACTTAGGCTATAATTGAGATATGAGTGTAATAACGATTCCTAAACCATTGCGTGAAAGGCTTGGAGATGACGGCGTTGATGCCCTCATTGCTGTTATCAATGACGCTAAAATTAGCTCGCGTGAAGATTTGGCTACCAAAAGCGATATTAGAGAGCTAAAAATGGAACTGCTTAACCATGAACGTAAGATTGATTCTATAAAATCAGACCTCGAACTCAAGATGGGAACCATAAGATCTGACCTTGAACTCAAAATCGAATCCGTGAGATCTGACCTCGAACTCAAAATCGAGAAGTCCAAGTCCGATACATTAAAATGGATGTTTCTATTTTGGGCCGGGCAGTTATTGGCAATGTTCGCTATGCTCAAGGCATTTATTAAATAATACTTCTCAGCATATCTTTCTCAGTAAAAAAATCTTCACATTGTACCTATATTTCAGCAGTTAAGTGGCATGAAATCAATCTGCCGTTGCTGGGTTTAAGTTCCGGTACTGTGGTCGTACAGGGAGAAAACCTTTTTGGACATCTGGGGTGGAATGGGCATCCCTCCGGTATCTCTATTGGGCTTGGTGTGTCTGCTGCTGTATCTTCTGGCTGATGGGACTTCTGGGGCTTCGGGGTTGTCTTTGCCCCTATTATCTTTGGGACTGATTCTATCAGCATTTGCGTATACGGGTGCATGGGATTGTCAAATAACTCCGCAGTCTCTCCCATCTCCACTATCTTGCCAAGGTACATCACCGCTATTTTGTCACTAAAATACTGTACTACGCTTAAGTCGTGGCTTATAAACAGAAATGACAGCCCAATGTCCTCTTTTATACGTATCAGGAGATTCAATATCTGCGCCTGTATCGATACATCCAGTGACGAAAGCGGCTCATCTGCCACTACAAGCTCAGGCCCCAGCATCAACGCCCTCGCTATACATATCCTCTGCCTCTGCCCACCGCTGAATTCATGCGGGTAACGCTCCATTACGTCAGAGTCCAGCCCAACCCTCTCCAGCATTGTCCTCACGCGCTCCCTGAACTGTGATTTCGGTACCGTCTTGTGTATCTTTAACGGCTCAGATAAGGCGCCATATATCTTCATTCTTGGATTTAACGACGCAAACGGGTCCTGAAATATTATCTGCACCGAACGCCTGTATGCCTTGAGTTTATCCCCGCTCAACGCCAGAACATTCGTACCCTTAAACAGCACATCCCCCTCCTGCGGCTCTATAAGCCTCAGAAGCAAACGCGCTACTGTGGATTTACCAGAGCCGCTCTCCCCTACTATTGCAAATACCTTGTTCTGCTCTATCGTAAAATCTACCCCATCAACAGCCCGCACCTGATGGGGCTTGGATAAAAAACCGCTCCTCATCTGGAAATATTTCTTTAGTCCCCGGACTTCCATTAGATTCATTGCGTTCATTCTGGCCCTACGTATCGGCCTTACCGGTTAAAATGCACCGGTTGAAGTGGCCTTTTTCTATTTCTAGAAGCATCGGCTCGGCCTCTTTACACCTTTTTTCGGCAAACCCGCAGCGGTCTGAAAACTTGCATCCCTCAGGCAGATTATCAGGTTTTGGTACAAACCCCGGGATGGGAACCAGAGGGGTGTGTCTTCCCTTAGGTATGGAATTTAAAAGACCTATTGTATAGGGATGTACAGGGCGCTTAAACAGTGTTGCCGTATCAGCGCTCTCCATAATCCTGCCCGCATACATTATCGCAACACGCCCAGCATTTTCTGACACCAGCCCCAGGTCATGGGTTATCAGCACCACCGACATGTTATATCTTTCCTGAATCCCCCGAAGGAGTTTTAAGACCTGCGCCTGAATGGTAACATCAAGTGCCGTCGTAGGCTCATCGGCCAACACAAGGGCAGGATTGCAGGCAATCGCCATCGCTATCATCACACGCTGCCTCATGCCGCCTGACATCTGATGTGGATAGTCCTTTACCCTGAGTGCGGGCGAGGGGATTTTTACATCTCCAAGCAGCTCCACCGCCCTCGCAATAGCGTGTGTTTTTGACAACCCCTTATGCACCATCAACACCTCGGCTATCTGGTAACCCACTGTCAGCACTGGATTAAGCGATGTCATCGGCTCCTGAAATATCATCGCAATCTTGTTCCCGCGAAGACCTCGTTGCTGGTCAACCGTTAGGTCAGAAAGTCTCTGTCCTTTAAAGTATATATCCCCTTTGTAGTACGCATTTTGCGGGAGTATCCCCATGACAGCCGCCGCAGTTATACTCTTGCCGCAGCCGCTTTCACCGACAACGCCAAATATCTCCCCCTTTGCCACATCAAAGGCAATCGAGTTAACCACCTTGAGGTCGCCCCCCTGCCTCTTAAAATATATGCTTACGTTATCAACGCTGAGAAGTGTGTCTGTCATAGTTCAAATATGTCCTTAATATGCTCGACTTTTCGGGGCTTTACAAAAAGGCTTACACCTATTAGGTCAAATCGCACAGCCGAAGTACCGCCATGTTGCTTCAGGTATAGTCTTGCCGTATTGATTATCTTCTTTTTCTTTTTATAATCAATAGCCTCACAAGGCTCTCCAAACTCATCAGAGGTCCTTGTCTTGACCTCTACAAATACCAACTGCTCACCATCCATTGCGATTATATCTATCTCTCCAAGAGGGTTTTTATAGCCCCTTTCCAGTATGATATAGCCGCCCTTTTTCAGATGACGCGCGGCCAGCCATTCACCGTACTTACCGGTGAACAGTGTTTTTATCATACAGCCAATCCAGATTTAATGTAAAGGGCTGCTTCATGCTTCATATCTGGATTATAAAGATTTTGAAAAAATACTTCAATATTTGACACTGTTATTTTTTTAATTTATACTAAAAAAGCGGTGATAAAGGTATATTGTATATCAGCACAGTGTGATGCTTAAGATAGCGGTTGTAGATGGGCAAGGCGGCGGAATTGGCAGTGTGATAGTAAAGCGTCTGCGAGACGATTTCGGCGACGAACTTGAGATAGTCGCCCTGGGTACAAACTCTGCGGCTACTGCCTCTATGCTCAAGGCAAAGGCCAACAAGGGCGCAACCGGCGAAAATGCCATAGCGGTAAACGTCCACAAGGTGGACATTATACTTGGCCCGATAAGCATTATCATGGCAAATTCCATGATGGGGGAGTTGACGCCCCAAATGGCAAACGCCATCGCTATCGCAAACGCAAAGAAAATCCTCCTCCCGCTGAATCAGGAGGGCATCGAGGTCATCGGTGTAGACAGACAACCGCTGCCACATCTGGTTGAATCACTTGTTGAGAGAATTAAATTACTATGCACGGAGGTAAAACATGTGTGAAGCAAACGTATATATAGATAATTATGACGGCAAAGGTGAGATACTCTATTTAGAAAATGTTGACGTTATTCGCCCGGAAGATGGAAAACTGTTTATCAAAAATCTGTTCGGCGAACAAAAGTTTTTCGATGGACAAATAAAGGAGATATCCCTTATCAAACATAAAATCATACTGACCAAACGACAGACAACATAGATTACAAATGGATATAATCGAACAGATACGGTGGCAGGACATACTGGACATCCTCCTTGTGTGGTTAGTCCTCTATAGGGTGCTGCTGCTGATACGCGGGACACGTGCCGTTGAGATGCTCATAGGAATCGGCGTGCTTCTGGTAATGTCGCTGATAGCAGGCTATCTTAAGATATACACAATAGACTGGCTGATACAGAGCTTTTGGGCATACATAGTGATAGCGGTAATTGTGTTGTTCCAGCCGGAGATAAGGCGGGCACTGGCGCAGATGGGAAAGTCTTCATTTTTTCGGCCTACATCGGCAGAGGAACTGAAATCCCTCGATGAAATCGTAAAAGCTGCCGCCTCCCTATCGGCCAGAAAAATCGGCGCCCTGATAATCCTTGAGCGGGATACAAGCCTGAAAGACTACATCGAAATAGGGACATATCTTGATGCGCGTGTTACAAGGGAACTCCTGCTAAGTATATTTCATCCCACATCGCCTATTCACGACGGCGCGGTCGTTATAAGCGGGAATAAGATAGTTGCCGCAGGGTGTTTTCTGCCAATCACATTCAGACCGGACATAGACAAGCTCCTCGGCACCAGACACAGGGCAGCCCTTGCCGTAACTGAAGAGACGGACGCCGTAGTGGTAATCGTCTCTGAAGAGACTGGAAGCATGTCTACGGCTATTGCTGGTGAAATAGAAAAGAAAACTGATATGGCCCATTTGAGAAACTTATTGACCGACATGTTTGCAGACCATGGTAAAAAACGCAAATGAAGAAATTTTTCACAGAAAATACGGAACTAAAACTAATTACCCTCGTACTGTCCCTGATCTTGTGGTTTATTGTCACTCTTAAAGGGCAGTCAGAGGTGATAATGGAGCTTCCCATAGAATATAAAAACATACCCAAAGGCGTCGAAATAACCAAGACCAGCGCAAAGTTCATAAATGTCTCCATAAAGGGGCAGGAGAGAATCGTAAAGAATCTCCTCCCAAAAGATATAAACGTCTTTGTCGATCTGTCAAAGGTTAAGCAAGGTGAGACAATGTTTTATTTCACAAAGGATAATATAAAGATGCCTCCATCGATAACCCTGGCCAGGTTTAATCCGACCAACATCATAGTGCGGACAGAGGAGGTCTTCACTATGATGCTGCCAATAAAACCAGTAATTAAAGGTGAACCAAAACATGGCTTTACCGTTAGTGAGATAACCTCCACACCGGAGGAAATATCAGCAACAGGTTCACGTCAGGCACTAAATAAGTTAGAGTATATTGAGACCGAACCTGTTTATGTCAAAGACGCAGACGCCACCTTCGACAAGACCGTCCGCCTAGCGCTAAAGGACAGAACTTTAAGCTATGAAAACGACATCGTAAAGATAAAAATAACAATAACGGCAGATAAAACTACGGGGGCAAAGAAATGAAACTTTTCGGTACAGACGGCATAAGAGGGACAGTAAACACATATCCCATAACGCCTGAAATGGTTGTCAGAGTGGGGATGGCCATAGGCAAGATACTACACAAGAAACATGGCAAGAACATGATACTCATAGGAAAGGACACCAGGCTCTCAGGTTATATATTAGAGAGTGCCCTAACTTCGGGTATATGTTCTATGGGCATGAATGTGACTCTGACTGGACCTCTGCCAACCCCAGGTATCGCGTATCTAACAAAATCACTCAGATTTGACACAGGCATTGTCATCTCCGCCTCGCACAACCCGTATCAGGACAACGGCATTAAGATATTCAGTGCCGAGGGATTTAAGCTCAAGGACTCGCTTGAGGCTGAAATCGAAGGGCTTGTATTGAATGAGACATTCACTATAGCAAACCGTCCAGGAAATAACATTGGAAAGGCATACAGGCTTGAAGATGCAACTGCCAGATACATAGAGTACGTGAAATCTACCATACCCAGAGAGGCCATATTCGATGGACTAAAGGTTGTAGTAGACTCCGCAAACGGCGCGGCCTATAAGGTTACCCCCACACTGCTTGCAGAACTCGGTGCCCATGTCATCAGCATAAACGATAAACCCGACGGCAAGAACATAAACGCAAAGTGCGGCTCACTGCACATAGACAGACTAGCCGAATATGTCGTAAAACACCACGCCCACGTAGGTGTTGCCCACGACGGCGACGCCGACAGGACACTGTTTTGCGATGAAACCGGTAAAATCGTCGATGGCGATCTGATAATGGCACTTTGGGCTAAGGAACTCAAGTCCGAGGGAAAACTCAAAAACGACACCGTAGTCTCGACCATCATGAGCAACCTGGGGCTTGAACACTACCTGCAAAAACACGGTATCAAACTACTGCGCACTCAGGTAGGTGACAGATATGTAGTAGAAGAAATGCTTGAGACCGGCTGCAACTTTGGCGGTGAACAATCCGGCCATGTCATCATGCTCCAGCTTAATACCACCGGAGACGGCCCTATTTCCGCAGTCCAGATGCTTAACATCGTAAATAAATCAGGGAAGACGCTCTCAGAACTGGCATCAGACGTAACACTCTACCCACAGGTACTGATAAACGTAAAAGTCGCGGTCAAAAAACAGATAGACAGATGCCCCGATGTGGTCTCAGCCATTGAAGCGGCAGAAAAACAGCTCGAAGGTACAGGCAGGGTACTGGTGCGGCCATCCGGCACAGAACCCAAGATCAGGGTCATGCTCGAAGGTAACGACCAACAGCAAATAGAGCAATTAGGCGAAACCATAGCGCAGGCAGTCAGAGCAGCCATGTCCTGAGAGATGTGGCTATATCTGTCCTTCATCTCAGGGGTAGTGCTATTTCACGGCAAGCTGTACTTTCCCGTATGCTCTGTCATTGTAACGATTTGTATTCTTGGGTTATCTCTCTTAAAGAGGGGTTTACCGCTTAAACTGTTTATTATTCTGTCAGCCGGTTTTTTTTACGCATGGTTTAGATATGACCCAGCAGAACTAAACTCAAAACCACCTCCCGGTGAGTTAGTCATAACTGGAACATTTACCTCCCTGCCTGTAAAAGTCGATTATCATTCGTTCAAACCCGCCGCAGCGCCATTTTTTCAACAAGAATTTAAAGTAAGAATACCATCCGGGTTATTCAAAAAACCTGTATCTATCTTTTATTCGCGCTCAAGGGGGTTTATGCCGGGGACAGAGGCGACGATATTAACACAAATGAAACTATACAGCCCCCCGCATATACCCGGCAGCTATTCATATGATATGAGGCTCAACGGCACTGCTAAAAGGTTCCTGATGGTAAAAGAATCTCAATCAATCCTCTGGTTTTTCGAGAGACAGCGCTTACGGCTTGCCCGGCGTCTTGAGTCAGCCTTCACCGGTGATACCTCAACTGTCCTTAAATCCATCACCATAGGGGATGGCTCCGGCATAAGTGAGCCAGTAAGGGAAAACTTCAGGGCAACCGGTCTTACTCATCTCTTAAGCATCTCAGGGACGCATTTTGGAATGCTTACTGTGCTGATATTTTGGATTAGTAATCTCATACTTAGCCGTATGCCTTATAACTTCCTGCTTGGAATGACAATTCATATCAGCACAAAACAGTTGTCGGCAGTTCTGACACTGCCCATAGTGACTGCATATTTATTAATCTCAGGGATGAGTGTTCCGGCCCTGAGGTCGTTTATAATGAGCTGGCTTTTTCTTGTTGGCCTGGTGCTTTGCAGAAAGGGGCAGTGGAAGAACACCCTTGCTCTGGCCGCGTGTATCATTGAGTTGATTGACCCGGAGTCGATTTTTACGGCATCCTGGCAGTTGTCATTCTTTTCGTGCCTGTTTATAGGACTGGCATCAGACCGCTTCAACTTTTACTTCACAGAGAATGAAAAACCCAGCGGTATGAAGATTCCATCGTTTTACTTTATAGACAGATTTTTTACCTACATCAAAAAATCTGACTCCAAAATGTACACATACACAACTCAGGCCTTTAGATACATAAGGGATACGGTTATCGTATCACTTGCTGCCACACTTGGGACAATGCCCATAATCCTCTACGCCTTTCACAGTGGCTCAACCGTCTCGCTTCCAGCCAATATGATAGTTGTGCCGTACATGTGTCTGCTAATCACGCCCATAATTCTGTTCAGCTCATTTATATATCTCGTATCAGGTTTTTTTCCACTTACGGGAATCATCGGTCTCTTAACAAGAAATATACTTGACGTAATAGAGTGGTTTGCCCGCATTCCACACTCATCGATAAATGTGAAGGCATTCCCGTTTGTGTTTGTCATAGCAGCGTATGTGATATTGCTGTGTTTTTTCCTGAAAAAGATAAAATTGTTTACCGTCACGTCGGCTGCAGCTGCAGTTCTGGTTATTTTTTATTATCTTACTGCTTACCCCAATACAGTTGTCGTAACATTTATCGATGTCGGGCAAGGGGACTCAGCGCTTATTGAGACGCCAAACGGCAAGGCCATAGCCATTGACACCGGCAGCAACGGCAGACAGCTTGAGGGGTACATGAGATACAGGGGGAAAAGCACCCTCCACGCCATGATATTAAGCCACGGCGACAGTGACCACATTGGCGGGCTGCCCAATATCCTAAGAAAGTTTGACGTAAAGTATCTGATAGACAACGGCATGATTGTCCATGAAGACATGAAGCTGCTAAGGGGAAGGCACATAAGTCTGAAGCGCGGCGACGTGTTCACCATAGACAACGTAACGCTTGCCATCCTCCACCCGCCCGAAGATTTAGAAGGACTGGGACTGTTAAGCAGAAGGACAAACAACAACACATCCCTAGTGATTAAGCTGACCGGTGCGCATACATCATTTCTGTTCACAGGTGACCTGGAAACTGAGGGTGTAGATGTCATCATAGGGTTAAAAGAAAAACTGCGTTCAGATGTCCTGAAGGTATCGCACCACGGCAGTCGGTGGGGAACATCAGAGGAATTTATCTCTTATTTACACCCGTCGATAGCAGTAATAAGCGCTGGTAGAAACAATCACTTCGGTCATCCAACCCAGGAGGTATTAAATAATCTAAGAGACATACCGACATATCGGACAGACCGCCAGGGGGCAATCCTCGTGCGAGAAACCCAACGGGGATTCAAAGTAAAAACGCAGTTCGACTATGAACTGATAAAGACCACCATATTCGCCGAAGAGATAAAAAATATAAAGAGGATTTTTTCGGTGTGGTAATCGATAATAAATAATAAGAATACTGATAGTAATATATTTAAAATTCCTAAATAGCTAAAACTATTATCGATAATATATATAGTCGCCGTTACTAATATGTAACAAATATAAGTTACTAGTATGTATCAGATGGTAATATACTTATATTTATTACAATAATAGATTATATTAGTATTTACTTAATAAAATATGTTTTGTATATTATAATATCGCGCATGATTTTGCGCTTAACTTTTTTTGTAAAATAGGGGGATACTATGAGTACAAAAGCAACTAAGCAACATTGATTTATCTTAAAACTGAGGTAAGCTGAAAAAAGTGGACACCAAAAAAGAGTAAAATAAGAAATTCATATGGAGGTGTCAACTGGAAAGGGTCACTAACGGGAAGTACACGAAGGAGTTTAGAGAAGAGGCGGCAAAGTTGGTGGAAGAGGTGGAGCTGGCTAGGCTGAAACGTGAACTTGCTGAGGTTAAGATGGAGCGAGACATATTAAAAAAAGTGGCAGCGTACTTTGCAAAGGAGTCGCAGCGAGGTGCGCGATGATAGAGAAATTGCGGCTCCGGTATCAAGTGCCATTACTTAGGCGGGTCATGAAAGTCTCTGCCAGCGGATATTATTCATGGCTTGACAGGGAGCCTTCAGTGAGGGCAGAAGCCGTACTGGAGATATACATCACTGGCGGCGCACAAGCAGACACGGGGGACATATGGATCTGTGCGTCTGAAAGATAACCTTTCGGAACAAGGAGTTGCGGCTTGAGTCAAAAGCTCTGGTCGTGAGCGTTACGGAAAAGGTATCAGGTATGAACCAAAGAAGACGAACACCAGTGAACTGCCGTTT